>JAAXQF010000560.1 GCA_012974435.1 Desulfuromonadales bacterium
GTTGATGAAAGTGGTTATACGGAACCCACTCCGATCCAGGTTGAGACGATTCCTGTGGTTCTCTCTGGCAAGGATGTCCTGGCCGCAGCACAAACCGGCACCGGCAAAACTGCCGGTTTTACACTACCGTTGCTACAACGCCTAGCCGCGGGCCCCAAGGTCAAAGCAAACCACATCCGCGCCCTGGTGTTGACGCCTACCCGTGAACTGGCGGTGCAGGTTGCCGAAAGTGTTGCCACTTACGGCAAGCATCTACCGCTTAAGTCGGGCGTTGTCTATGGTGGCGTAAAGATCAATCCACAGATGATGAGACTGCGCAGTGGTGTCGATGTGCTGGTGGCGACGCCGGGACGCTTAATGGATCTTTTCCGCCAGAACGCCGTCAAGTTTGCTCAGGTAGAAGCCCTGGTTCTCGATGAAGCCGACCGGATGCTCGACATGGGGTTCATCGACGATATCCGCGAGATCATTGCCTTGCTACCGAAAAAACGCCAGAATTTACTCTTCTCAGCAACCTTTTCCAACGACATTCGCAAACTCTCTGAACATTTGCTCAATCATCCGGTACAGATTGAGGTCAGCCCGCGCAACTCAACGGCGGAAAGGATCAAACAGACTGTCTACGAAGTGGACAAAAGCAGGAAGTCGGCTCTGCTCAGCCACCTGATGCTCAGCAAGAACTGGCAGCTTGTACTGATTTTCACCCGGACCAAAGATGGGGCTGACCGCCTCGCTCAGGAACTGGAGCGTGACGGTATTTCAACCGTAGTGATCCACGGCGATAAGAAACAGAACCAACGAAGCCGCGCGTTGAAACGCTTCAAAGAGTACAAGGTCCGTGTGCTGGTCGCAACCGACGTCGCTGCACGCGGCCTTGATATTGACGAACTGCCACATGTCGTCAATTTCGATTTACCAAAAGTTTCCGAAGACTATGTTCATCGCATTGGCCGCACTGGGCGCGCCGGTTCCGAAGGGGAGGCAGTTTCCCTGGTCAGCGCCGACGAAGTCAACTTCCTTGCGGCGATCGAAACTCTGATCTGTCAAACCCTGGTAAGAGAGGTTGAACCCGGTTTCATTCCTAAACACAGGGTCCCTCTAACTCACCAAGCCAAGGCTCGGCCAAAGAAACCAAAAAAGCCGAAGAAACAACAAGAGAGGGGTAAAGATCGCAAGCCAGAGAAGGACAAAGACCGTTCGGGAAACAAATCCCGCAGGAGCAGTAAAACGCAAGACACGGACAAAACAAAAACAACTGCGGCAGGGAGAAGCAAGCGGAGAAATGATAGCGAAGCCGTCTCTCCGAAGCAGCGAACCAACAACAAAGCGAAGCACGGTATGGCACAGAAAAGCACAACAAGAAAGCCGCGCGGAAAGAAATAGAGAGAAACTCAATGTTTACTAAAGCGATTGTCCGTACGCCCGGGCGCAGCCTGACCTCAGGGTTGACTGCTGCGAATCTGGGAACCCCCGACTACCAGAAAGCTCTTACGCAGCATCGTCAATATATCGAAGCCCTCGAACGCTGCGGTCTGGATGTCCTGATTCTTGAGGCCGACGAAGCCTTCTCTGATTCGACTTTTGTTGAAGATGTCGCCATAGTCACACCAAAATGCGCCATCATCGCCCGCCCCGCAGCAGCTTCGCGCAGAGGGGAGACCGTTAGTATACTTCCGATCCTCGAAGACTTTTATTCCTATATTGAGAAGATCCAACCACCGGGGACTCTTGACGGCGGTGATGTGATGCAAGTTGACCAACACTTTTATGTCGGCCTCTCCGAGCGCACCAACCGTGCAGGTGCTGATCAGTTGATCGAAATTTTGCAGCGTTACGGTATGACTGGATCGGTCGTGCCGGTTACAGAGTTTCTCCACTTGAAAACGGGCGTTACTCAAGTGGCAGAAAATACGTTGCTGGCCGCCGGCGAATTCATTGCTAATCCGGTGTTTTCAGACTTCAGGATCCTTCCAGTCCCGGAAGCAGAAAATGACGGTGCCAATTGCATTCGTATTAACGACAAGCTTCTGCTCTCCGCCGGTTTTCCTGAGGTGCGCAGGCAGCTAATCGATCAAGGGGCAGAACTTATCGAAGTTGATATCTCTGAATATGGCAAACTTGACGGTGGCTTGACCTGCCTGTCGTTGCGATTTTAACCAACACGGCAAGGCGGCAACGAATTGCCAACGGTATCATCCTTGCCTATAATCAACTCATCCACACCCTGATAAAAAGAAAAGGATTTTGCTATGAGTGATAAGCCGATGGTTCAGATTGAAACCTCCCACGGTGAAATTATCCTGGAGCTTGACCGTGTTAAGGCTCCGGTCAGTGTCGAAAACTTTATCAACTACGCCAATGCCGGCCACTATGATGGCACCATCTTCCATCGTGTCATTAAGGGGTTCATGATCCAGGGGGGCGGCCTCACCCCGGAGATGCAGGAGAAGCCCACCGGTGAAGCGATTGTCAATGAAGCAACCAATAAGCTGAAGAACAAAACCGGAACCGTCGCCATGGGGCGCACCGCGGAGATTAACAGCGCGACAACCCAGTTCTTCATTAATACCGAGGACAACAAAGACCTTGATCATGGCGGACTCAAACCGGAGATGTATGGCTACGCAGTTTTCGGACAGGTCGTTGACGGAATGGATGTGGTTTACACCATTGAACAACAGGCAACCTCTACCACCGAGGGCTTTGATGATGTGCCGGTGGAGCCGATCGTCATTGAATCGGTGATGGTTCTCGATTAACGATACCTGCAAACAGGGACACGTTCTCAAGTGTCCCTGTTCCTTCTTCGCCTCTTCCTTGGTTCGTCCTCTCCTCCCTACCTGTTGACAAGATTCAATTCCCTGTTTGACTTGAATTAGTCCTTGTAGCACTCATACTGAAGGGAGGAGTCGATGAAAAAGTCTTTGTTTGTCGCACTGTTGGTAACTTTTGCCCTCTCCGGAAATCTTTTCGCCGCCGATTTGCCAGCCGCAACCGGTCAGGATGTGGTTAGCTATCTTACCGAAGTGAACTATCAGAGCTGGCAGCTCTGGCCCGGCAAAACAAAGCTCTACAAAGGTCGGCATCCCCACGGTGCCCTGTTAACAACTTATGTCAGCAAGGGGGCCTATCAGGCGATTGAGGCGAAAGCTGGGAGCATTCCTTCTGGGGAGTTTGTCGTTAAGGAGAACTACACTCCTGATAAAAAACTGGCGGCAGTAACCGTGATGTACAAGCAGGCGGGATATAATGCCGAAGGTGGCGACTGGTTCTGGCTCAAGTATGCCCCGGATGGATCAATTCAGAAAGAGGGGAAGGTCGGCGGTTGTATCGGTTGTCATGCGGCAGTAAAAAGCAATGACTGGCTCTTTATCGGCCCAGTAAAATAACAGGGCTTAAAAATCAAATAAAAAAGGCAGCGACATCTCTTACATGTGGCTGCCTTTTTCTATTTTTAAGAGGGGCCTCGTTTCATTCCTTATCGAGATTGATGGTTTTTTCATCATCCTTGTCACGTTTAAAAATATTCGGCAAATCGATACCGAAATAGCTCAGGCACATCAGTAGCAGCGCGACTGCAGCCGCTTCATCAAGGTTGCCGACCAGGGGCAGGTTGTCCGGAATGAATTCAAACAAACCGGCGGTCGGGTTGAGAATGTAGAGCGTCGACAATAAACCAACGCAGAAGACAACGACTTTTTTCACGACGACTCCTTGAGTTGAACTTGCTCTCTCCGATTTTCCTTGTGTTTGTCATCGGCAAGAACGACCTGGTTGCGGCCCTGTCTTTTCGCAGCATAGAGCGCCTGGTCAGCAACGTCAATCAGGTCGTGAATTGAAGGGGCTTCCGGGCAGGTTTCTATGCCGATGCTGATGGTTAACTTCAGATCAATCGTTCCCGGTTCGAAAACTGCTGCTTCCGTGGTAGACTCACCGATGGTCTGAGGTGGTGATAAACAAGGTTTGGCCGCAGGCGGGCGCAAAATAAAATGCAATTATTTTTTCTCTGTTAGTTTCCCCCTGAACATTTCCGCCGCAGAGAAAACAGAATAATGGTTGTACTGTTAAAATTACACAGAAGCGGGTCTCAACCTGTTCTGCTCGGTATGCCTGCTCCATATGCTTTGAGCACAGAGAGTTTTCCGTTCCGGGTTTAAACCAACAGTCTATTCAGTAAAACACAATATCCACATAACATGCTGTTTTATAAAGTCTTTCTTGGAAAAAAAGCTTGATTCTGGAGCCGCTTGTACTATATCTTTTAAACGTCTACACAATATCGATTATTTCCAACCATATGTAGGAGGATTTTATGAAGTGCCCAATCTGTAAAAACACTCACAATCAGGAAACTGATCTCCATGCCGAAGGTTTTTATGAGGACCTGTTCGAGTGTGATGTCTGCGGCAGCAGCTGGGCTGTCAATCATGGCCTGACGGAAGTCATCCGTGACACTCAGCAATCTTCTTTCCTTGAAGCACTCACCGAGTGCGTCGAAGGTGACGATTACTGCTACGCGGCATAATTTGAGAAATGCTGGACCAGATAAGCCCTCTTGCTGATCCGCTGTGACGCGCGATCAAGAAGAGGGCTGTTTACTTTTCCCCTGTGCCTATCTGCAACCGACAGGCGAAGTCTCAAGCCTGCCTCTTCATCACGCGCTTCTCTAATCAACACCTAGCAGCCTGTCGGGCTTACAATGAACTGGCTGCAAATTCTTCTCTTTGGCCCATATTTCAGCTCCTTTTCGACCAATAACTACGGCTATTACTCTCAAATGAGCCAAAATCTGTTCTCAAATGGCCAAATTTTCGCTTCAGCCCTGATAGCCCGACAGGCTGCTAGCACTACGTCCTGCCCTCCGGTTGAACAGACTTCTTCTAATGCTCGTGATAACCCATGACCACCAGCAGACAGCTGCCGTCAGCGATCACGTTGACACCGGCCGCTTCACAGCTTGCCACAGCTTGAGGGCTTTCTGCTCCGGGTTGCATCCAGATATTCTTGATTCCACTGGCAATCGCCAGGTCGACAACTTTTTCCGTGACCTGTGGTGGGGTGATGATTGAAATGCTGGCGACGTGATCCGGAAGTTCCTCTACCGAAGTGACACAGTCAAGGCCTTCAATAGCCTTTTCGACAGGATTGACAGGTATCACAGCATGCTGGTTCTGCTGGTAGCAGCGCAACACCTTGTTGCCATATTTGTGAGGTTTGGATGAGGCGCCGACTACACCGAAGGCCTCAGCAGTGAGAAAGGTTTCGATTCGTTCGGGAATGGTCATGGGGAAGCTCCTTGATGAATATCTCTTCCCCCATCCTAACCCATAAGAGAAGGTCAGGGTAAGAGACGACCGATCAAATCAAAGAGAATCCCCGGAAAGAGACCGAATAAGAGCACAGCAGAGGAGCAGACAGCGAGAACCGCGTGCTCAAGAGATGAGCCGGCGTGCCAGGTCGAGGCAGACTCATCGGACTTAAAGAGTAGCATGGCAACGCTTAAGTAAAAGGCAAAGGAAACGACCGAGGCAAATACCCCGATCACGACCAGGCCGATATAGCCGGATTGCAAAGCTGCATGGAAGATCGTGAACTTGGCCATGAATCCGGCGGTAGCCGGCAGGCCGGCCAACGACAGCAGCAACAGAACCAGTACGCCACAACGCACCGGATGCTGATATCCCAGTCCACGCAGATCGTCAAAAGTCATCGGCTCGCCACGCTTGTCAGCCAGTGAGGCGATTACAGCAAAGGTGCCGAAGCTGGCGACAACATAAACCACCACGTAGAAAGTTGTCGCTGCCAGTCCAGCGGAGGTTTGGCAGAGCAAGCCAACCAGAAGCGTGCCCATGTGGGTTACGGAAGAGTAAGCGAGCAGGCGCTTGAGATTCTTTTGCGTGAGAGCGCTGAAGGCGCCGACCAGCATCGTTAAGGCCGCCATAAGCCAGATCAGCTCGACAAGGTCATCCCATATCGGCCCTGACACCGCCAGCATGCCGACCAGCGCGGCAACCACGGCACCCTTGGAGCCGGTGGCCAGAAGCGCGGTTATTGGCGAGGGTGCTCCCTGGTAGACATCAGCTGTCCAGAGATGGAAGGGCGCTAGAGAGATCTTGAAGCCTACCGCGATCAGGATCATCCCCCAGCCCAGCATGCCCCAGGCGTGCAGCTCACCGCTCGCTGTGGTGAGTTGCGTCACTGCGTCAGGAAGAGCGAGAGAGCCGGTCGAGGCATAGATCAGGGCAATACCGAAAGCCATGAAACCAGTGGCGACGGCGCCCATGAGGAGATATTTTAAGCCGGCTTCAGCAGCAAATTCACAGTCACGATTGCAGGCAATCAATATATAAAACACCAGGGTGAAGGTCTCGAGAGCCAGGAACAAGCCAAGCAGGTGGGTGGCTGACGAAAGCAGCGCCATACCTGCCGCACCATAGAGAAGCAGGGAAACATACTCGCCTGCGCCGATTTTCTTGTCCTCGACAAAACGACCGCCAAGCATCAATCCGGCCGCAGCAAGCAGTGACCAGAGAATGGTAAAAAAGCGCGCGTAACCGCCTGCACTGAAGAGTCCGGCGATCTCAGAGACCGGTGGCTCCACCATCCCGGCAGCAAGTGCAGCCAGTAAAGCCGTTAAAATACCACCGGCGATAAGCGGACGAGGTTCTTTGTACCAGGCTCCGACCATGAGAATGGTCGTTCCGGCAAAGACAAGAATCAGGATGGGCAATAAAGCGAGCAGGTCAAGTAGACTCATGGCAGACCTCCCGCCAACAGGGTTTCTACAGCACCGTGCATCGGCGCCAGGAACGGTTCGGGATAAACGCCCATCCAGACGACGAGGATTGCCATCGGCAGGAGGATCAGCCATTCACGCAGGGTCAAATCAGGTACGCTGCGTTCCTTGTAAGCGGGGCCCCAGAGGACTCCCTGAACCAGGCGTAGCATATAGGCTGCGGCAAAGACCACACCGAGTAAGGCAATCACTGCCCAGAGCGGGTGCTGCTGGAATGTGCCGAGCAATACCAGTATCTCACCGGAGAAGTTGGCCAGGCCGGGCAAGCCAAGCGAAGCCAGGGAAAAGAGCAGGAAGAGGAAGCCGAGGCAGGGAGCCTGACCCCAGAGCCCACCCAGTTCCTTCATGCTACGCGTGCCGGTACGTTCTTGAATCAAGGCAACCAGCACGAAGAGAGCACCGGTGGTGATACCGTGGGTGACCATCAGCAGAATACTGCCCTCCCAGGCCGTCAGCTGCCAGGCGGCCAGGCCAAGCACCACCAGACCGAGGTGGGAAATCGATGAATAGGCGAGCAGGCGCTTGATGTCATCCTGATGATAAGCGCTCCAGGCAGCATGAAAGAGCCCGACCAGAGCGAATACAGCAAGGATCGGCAAAAAGCTCTCTGTGGCATTCGGGAAGAGCGGGAAGGCCACGCGAATCAATCCGTAGATACCGGTTTTCAGCAGCAGGCCGGTCAGGTCGAGAGAGCCTGCCACCGGCGATTCGGTTAGAGCATCGGTCAACCAGGTATGAAATGGCACCAATGGCGACTTGACGATGAAGGCCGCCATGAAGCCGGCGAAGAGCCAACCTTCCTGAGCAGCGGTCAGTTGGGTCTGCAAAAGATCACCGATGACAAAGCTGTAAACTCCACTCTGTGCGCCGTGGATCTGGTAGAGCGCGATGATCGCGATCAACATGAAGAAGCTGCCGACCAAGGTGTAGAGGAAGAACTTGAGCGCGGCCAGACGGCGGTTGACTCCACCCCAGATACTGATCAGGAAGAACATCGGGATCAGCGCCACTTCCCAGAAGAGATAGAAAAGAACCAGGTCGTAGGCAAGGAATATGCCCATCAAACCAGCTTCCAGCAAGAGCAGCAAGGCGAAGAAACTTGAGACATGACGCTCGACTCGCCAGGCGAGCAGAACCGCAGACACCTGCATGAAAGAGGTCAGCAGCACCATCAGCAGGGCAATGCCGTCCATGGCCAGGACATAGCGGGCGCCGAAACGTTCAATCCAGCTGACATCCTCGTACAGCAACCAGCGACCTTCACTCTGCCCGTGGCAGACAAAGAGGTAGAGGGCCACGCCAAAGACCGCCAGTGAAGTCGCCAGCGACAGAGCGCGGCAGTCGGCAGGACGTTTGCTGTGCATCAGGCAGAGCAGCGCGCCGATCAGGGGCAACACAACCAGCAGGCTCAACCAAGGGAATTGAGGAAGGCTCGTCAACACAGTCATCAGTGGCCTCCCCCGCTAACCAGCTTCAACAGGAACCAACCGAGCAGGATCAGGAACCCCCAGGCAAACGCTGAAAGGTAGGTTGTCAATCTGCCGGTGGTCATCTGAACAATCAAGGAACTCCAGCCCGTGGCCATTTTTGCCAGGCCGTTAAGGGTGCCGTCGAAGAGAGTACGATCAAGGCCCGAGGAACAGAAACGGCCCATGGCTGCAAAGGGGCGGACAAAGAGCCGGTCGACGATAGCGTCGGCATACCAGCCATTGAGGAGGAAGCGACTAATCGCGTTCTCCTGCGGGGCCCGATAGGTTCGATAACGCCAATGGGCAGCGAACCAGCCAATCGCGACGATCGCTACGGCGAGGACGATCAGCATCCATTCCACCTCGTGACTCGCGGTTACGGTACGACCTGCCAGGTTGTCATACCAGTGATGCAGTGTTTCGCTGCCACCGACAAAGGCAGGCAGGTTGAGCAAGCCACCGAGTAGTCCAATGAAAGCCAGCGGCCAGAGTGGCCAACGCATCAGTAGCGGTAGAGCATGGGGATGACCTACACCGCGATACTCTCCGGCAAAGACCAGGTAAACCAGGCGGAACGTATAGAAGGCCGTCAACAGCGCAGTGACAACTCCGACCAACCAGAAGACACGATAGAAGGGGTCCGGATGGGTAAAGAGGGCCAGCAGGATGCCGTCCTTGGAGAAGAAACCGCCGGTCAATGGTAAGCCAGCCAGGCAGACGGCCCCGGCCAGAAAGACCCAGAAGAGTTCGACGGGTCCGCGACGGGTCAAACCACCCATTTTGAAGATGTCGTTTTCATCGTCTGCCAAATGAATCACGCAACCTGCCGCCATGAAGAGTACGGCCTTGAAGAACGCGTGAGTCAAAAGATGGAACATGGCCCCGGCCACAGTACCGGCGCCGACCGCCATGAACATGTAGCCAACCTGGCTCATGGTCGAATAGGCCAGCACCCGTTTGATTTCGCGTTGCGCCATGGCGCAGGTCGCGGCGTAAATTGCGGTTAAAGCGCCAATGGCGGTGATCGCGGTCATGGCTACGGGCGAGAGGGAGACCAACGGGAAGAGACGGCAGAGCAGGTAAACACCAGCAGTGACCATGGTTGCCGCATGAATCAATGCCGAAACCGGCGTCGGACCGGCCATAGCGTCAGCCAGCCAGGTCATCAGAGGTAGTTGGGCCGATTTGCCGCAGGCTCCGAGCAGGAGTAGCAGGCTTACGGCGATGACAACGCCCGACGAAATCGAGGTCGCCTGGGCATTGATTTCACTGATCGAAAGGGTGCCGGTGACAGCAAAGAGCCAGAGCAGAGCGATGGCGAGAAACACATCACCGACGCGGGTGACCAGGAAAGCCTTGGTGCCGGCCTTGGCATTTTCCAGCTTGCGGTACCAAAAGCCGATCAGGCCGTACGAGCAAAGCCCCACGCCTTCCCAGCCGAGGAAAAGCACTAGCAGATTGTCGGCAAGAACAATCGCCAGCATGGCGAAGACGAAGAGATTGAGCAGGCTGAAGAAGCGGGCGTAATCCTCCTCTTCATGCATGTAGCCTACCGCATAGAGATGGATCAGGGAGGCAACGCCGGTCACCATCAAGGTCATCGGCGCCGCGAGGCGATCGAAGTTGAGGGCGAAGCTGATATCGACGCTGCCGCTGTTAAGCCAGGTAAAGAGAACCGCGCGGGTCCCTTCTCCTTCAGCGTAACCCCAGAAGAGCACGGTCAGTACAAAGGCCCCGACTACTCCAGTTACCGCCAGAACCTCGGCAAAGAGGCGCGGCAGGCGCATGCCGAAGACCATGTTGATCACCGCACAGCAGAGCGGTAACAAAGGTATGAGGAAGAGCAGGCTCTCGTTCATCCACGCATCCCGTTGAAAACATCGGCGACCAAGGTGCGCTTGCGCCGCCACAGATAAACCACCATGGCCAGAGCCACTGCAACTTCTGCAGCGGTGATCGCCATGAGCATAATTGCAAAAATCTGACCATCGACTTGCTGCCAATAGGCCGAGGCAGCAACAAACACCAGAGATGCCGCATTCAGCATAATCTCAACGCCTACCAGGATCATGATGATCTGGCGTCTCAACAAGACACAGGTTAAGCCGAGCACAAAGAGCGCCGCAGCAAAAGCCAGAGCATGTCCGAAAGGAATCATCATTGCTTCACTCGTAAACAGGTTATGGCTAAGCAAAAACTTCGTTCTACAAGGCTTGGTGTTTTTTCAAGGGCGAAGACATACATAGGATATGTCGAGGTCTTGAAAAAACGCCGTAACGCCGTAGGGCGGATTTTTTGTGACGCCATCATCATTCTTGATCTTCCCCTTTTGATAATGGCTTGCCGAGCATGTAGGCACCGATGGTTGCAAAAAGAAGTTGGAAAGAAATGACTTCCACAGCCAGAGCGTAGCGGCCGAAGAGAGCTTCACCGACAGCCTGAGGCGCCAGGTAGAAGGCGCCAATTTCCTTGCTCGCCGCCGGATCCTGGAAAATCAGCATCAGGGTGCAGATCATCAGGCTGGAGGAGAGCAGCACCAATGGCCCACAACGCTTCCATCCCGGTCCTTCAGGGGTCTCTTGCGGTGCCAGACCGAGCATCATAATAATAAAGAGGAAGAGCACCATGATCGCACCGGCATAGACAATCACCTCAAAGGCAGCCACCAAAGGGGCACCGAGCAGGTAGAACATGATCGCCAGGGCAAAGAAGCTCGCCACCAGATAGATCACGGCGTGCACAGGATTGCGCCGCGTGATGCAGAGCAAGGTTGCTGCGAGCATGATGAAGCCGAGTATGTAGAATAAAAATGACGCCATTTAATACCCTAGTTGAGACAAACCTTAAATGGGACGCTGATAAGAACTGATGAACGCTGATTCCAAGCTATGCTTATCATGCCTTTTCTGCGTTTATCAGCGTCCAACATAGTTTTGCTTTTTTCTATGTCTTCGCCTTTGATCAAGGCACCAAAGCTTTCGGATCCACGGGACCGTATTCATCTTCGTTGCCGCCGCGTTCATTGGCCACGCCGATTCCCGAATGTTCGTAATAGTTGTATTCCGTATCCTTGCCGCAACCGTCGATCAGCAAATCTTCTTTTTCCTGCACCAGTTTGAGCAGGTCGCGATTGCAGATCTCGTAATCCGGGGTGGTCTGGATCGCCATGGTCGGACAGGCTTCGGCACAGAGACCACAGAAGATGCAACGGGCAAAATTGATCCGGAACCAGCTCGCATAGCGGCGACCATCACCATCTTCAGCGGCCTGCATCGAAATACAGTCGACCGGACAGGCGGCACTGCACAGCTGACAAGCGACACAGCGCTCCGTGCCGTCAGGGTTGCGGGTCAACACGATGCGCGCACGGTAACGTGGCGGCGGCGTGCGCTTCTCTTCCGGATACTGGATGGTCACCGGTTTCTTGAAGAGATAACCGAGAGTAATCCAGAAGGGCTGCAGAGTGCCTTTTATGTCGCGCCAAAGATTCATAATAGTTTCAAGCTTAGGGTCAAAGGTTCAGGGAACGGGGTTCATGGTGAGAGGCTTTACCTTTAGCCCTTTTCCCTTAACCCTTCTCCCTGTTGAGTTATCCATTCATCGCCAACCGGATAGCTCCGGTAATCACTACATTCAGCAGGGCCAGAGGAATCAACACCTTCCAACCAAAGCGCAGCAACTGGTCGTAGCGTGGGCGTGGCATGCTGCCGCGTGCCCAGATAAAGAGGAAGGCCACAAACAGCACCTTACCCACAAACCAGACCACCGGTGGTAGAAACGGGCCATTCCAGCCGCCCAGGAAAAACACCGTGGTCATAGCGCCGATGACGATCAGGTTGATATATTCGCCAACAAAGAAGAGTCCGAAGCGCATACCGGAGTACTCGGTATGGAACCCTGCGACGATCTCGTTTTCCGCCTCCGGCATATCGAAGGGGGTTCGTTTCGACTCGGCGGTTATGCTGATCATAAAGATAATGAAGGCCAGCGGATGCTGCAACATGTTGGGCCAGGTGGACTGCGCCATGACGATCTCGGTCAGGGAGAAGGACTTGGCGGTCATTACGACCGGTACCAGAGCCAGACCGAGCGAGAGCTCGTAAGAGAGCATCTGCGCCAAGCCGCGCATGGCACCGAGCAATGAATATTTCGAGTTTGAAGCCCAGCCACCCAGCACGACACCATAAACAGCCAGTGAGGAGAGCCCGAAGAGGTAAAGTAGACCGATGTTCAGATCACAGACCACCATAGGGATCTCGCGACCGAACAGGGTAATCGGTGGCGAAAACGGCACTACTGCGAAGCTGAGCAGAGCGGTCAGGGCGGTCAAGCCGGGAGCGAAGAGGAAAATCCACTTGTCCGCACGGGCGGGTACAAAGTCTTCCTTGGTGATCAGCTTGATGACGTCGCACAACGGCTGGATCATACCGCCGGGACCAATCCGGTTCGGCCCGTAACGCATCTGCATGCGGCCCAGGATTTTTCGCTCAGCCAGCACCAGGTAGGCCGCCATGGAAAGAACCACGCCGAAGATCAGGCCGAGCTTGACCAGGATGAGAATCAGGCTGATCAGCAGATCATTCATCGCTGTGCCTCCTTCTCAAGTCGACAGTCGAGCATGCCGCCCGGAACCATTCCTTCAAGCGCCGTGTCCCAAAGTTGCGGCACCAGTACCAGCTCTTTCAGCATCTTTGAATCGATGCGGATTATGACGTGGCAATGGCCAAAATGAGTAGTCAAGCGTGCACGTTCATCAGCCGCCAGGTTCAGTTCCGCCGCCAGCTCAGGGTGCAAAATGACGTAAGGTTGCGGCTCTGTAGTGGCCAGAGGTGAAGACAGGTGCGCCAGCCAACGGGAGCCGACCTGTCCGGTTATCGCCATGAGTGTCAAAGCATCAGAGGCCGCGGCATGGGGCAGTTCCTGCTCTTCGGCCGGAGGCAAAACGCCCTGGGCGGTCAGGCGGACACCTGTCGTTTCTGCAGCAATTGATGAAAGGCCGGCAAACTGTGGGTGGTCCTGCTCGATTGATTCGCGCAATTCAACGAGGTTCAACTTGCGTTCAAGGAGTCCGGACAAAAGC
>JAAXQF010000431.1 GCA_012974435.1 Desulfuromonadales bacterium
AGACGGCGCCGGTCGGATTGTTGGGCGAGTTGATGATGATCGCGCGGGTGTTATCTGTGATCGCGGACTCAATAGCAGCTGTCTCTTATACACATCTGACGCTGCCGCCGAGCAGCCGTGTAATTCCGACTCCAAAGTGTGCTGTTGTGTCAGAAGTGACCACGGTTGCCAATTCTGATCCAAAAGCAATGTAGAAACCTGCCAGCAGGCTGAGAACCCAGGTGCGTGCCAGTGGCTGGGTCAGGACCCTGCGTCCATTGGTCGCGATCAACTGAGTGGTTTCTATCGGTGTTAGGAAACGTTTTTCCATAAAAATCCAGTGGCGCGTGGCGGGAAGCGCGGCGCGTTATGCAATAAAAGGTTCTTCTTTCGTCACGCCACGCGCTACGCGCCACGCTCAGACGAGAGTCCGACGTCCTTTGCCAGTTTGTCCCATGCCGGAAGGCTGCGCTCAATGATCGCCATGTCGATACAGTAGGCGATACGGAAATAGCCGGGAGCACCAAAGCCGGAACCGGGAACCAGAAGGATATTGTGTTTTTGCGCCTGGCGTACAAATTCTACGTCATCTTCAATAGGCGATTTTGGGAAAAGATAGAAGCCGCCTCCCGGTTTGACCATGTTGAAGCCGAGTCCGGTCAGGTGTTTATAGATAAGATCACGTTTGTCCTGGTATTCACCAACGTCGACGCTTTCCCCTTGCAGCACTGCGACCAGACGTTGCATCAGCGCCGGAGCGTTGACGAAGCCGAGAACGCGATTGCAGAAGACAGCACCCTCCATGAAGAGTTTAACTTCAGCCATGTCCGGATTTGCTGCCAGGTAGCCAATGCGCTCTCCAGGCAGAGCCAGGTCTTTAGAGTGTGAGGTAACCAGGATCGAATTGCGGATATAGTTGAAGACAGGAGGCACGCTGTTGCCGTCGAAAGCCAGGCGCGCATAGGGCTCGTCAGAGATGACATAGATGTTGCGGTTGAGCTCGGCCTGTTTACGCTCGAGCATTTCCCCCAAGGCTCCCAGAGTCTCTGCGCTGTAGACGGCGCCGGTCGGATTGTTGGGCGAGTTGATGATGATCGCGCGGGTGTTATCTGTGATCGCGGACTCAATAGCAGCGATGTCCGGTTGGAATGTTTCCGGATCAGTCCAGACCTCGGTTGTGGTGCCGCCGTGGTTGTCCACGTAGAATTTATACTCAACGAAAAATGGTGTTAAAATGATAACTTCTTCGCCAGGGTTGAGGATTGTCTTTAAGGTTACGTTCAATGCTCCGCCGGCGCCGCAGGTCATAATGATGTGGCTGGAGTTGATCGGTACACCGGAATACTTTGCGATGTTTTTGGCAACGGCTGCGCGGGTTTCTTCGTAGCCTGCATTGTTCATGTATCGATGCATGCCGAGGTCCGGTTGGTCAACGATGCGACGCAGTTCGCGATGAAACGCCTCCGGTGGTTCTACGGAGGGATTGCCCAGGGTGAAATCGTAAACATTCTCGGCACCGAATTCGGCAGTCAGGGCGGCACCTTCCTCGAACATGCGCCTGATCCAGGATGAGCGCTCAATAGCATTTTGAACTTTTATAGCGACAGTCATTAAGTAGGCTCCTTAAAATGATTTGCACTGACAGGCCAGATTCAAATCAATGGTCTTAACGTTTCAGGTCGAAAACTGAGTTGCGAGTTTAGCGGTCTGGACGTCGTTGGTCAAGCGGTGTTAAGAGCCTTGGTTACTTGCTTTTTAATGATTCATAGGATAAATTCACAAATTCCCTGAACAGTGGAAAGGACAGACCTCGTGGACGAAAAGAAACTGAAAAATTTACGGCAGCAGATCGACACTCTCGACGACCAGATTCTCGATCTTCTCAATCGTCGGGCCGACGTGGTGGTTGCGGTCGGTAAGGCGAAGGATGAGAAGCGCGGTGAGTACTACGTGCCGAGTCGTGAGAAGGCGATCTTTGAACGCCTGATCAACAAAAATAATGGACCTTTCCCCGATGAAGGCGTACGCAGGGTCTTCCGTGAAATTATCTCGGCCTCCCTCTCTTTGGAGCAACCTCTGAAAGTTGCTTTCCTTGGCCCTCAGGCGACCTACACCCATGTCGCAGCTATGCAGCAATTCGGATTTTCGGCGCAACTTGTCCCGTTAAAAAGTATTTCTTCGGTCTTCGAAGAGGTCAGCAGGGGCAGGGCCAGTTATGGTGTCGTCCCGGTAGAAAACTCTAACGAGGGTGTGGTCTCTCACACGCTCGATATGTTCATGTCATCTGACCTCAAGATTATCGCCGAGATCCTTTTGCCGGTGTCTCATGATCTTCTTAATCTTTCCGGGCAGACCACCGATGTGCGCAAAGTGATTTCACACCCTCAGGCGATTGGTCAATGCCGCACATGGTTGGAAGAAAACCTGCCTGATATCCCTCTGGTTGATGCCTCAAGTACCGCTTCTGCGGCTCAACAGGCCGCTGAAGATGCCAGTGTCGCGGCAATTGCCAGTGAAACTGCGGCCTCTCTCTACGGTTTGCGTGTGGTCGAACACAAGATCGAGGATAATCGCAACAACTTCACCCGTTTCCTGGTGATCGGCAACGAAATGCAGAGCCCGAGCGACAATGACAAGACCTCGATCATGTTCAGCGTTAAGGATCAGGCGGGTATCCTCTATCATATGCTGGAACCTTTCAGTAAGCGTGATATCAACCTGGCCAAGATTGAAAGTCGTCCGATGAAGGGCAAGGCCTGGGAGTATATCTTCTTCCTTGATATGGTCGGTCATGTTGAGGATAAGGATATTGCTGGTGCGGTGGAAGAGCTGCGGACCTGTTGCCAATTCCTGAAGATTCTAGGTTCTTATCCAAAGGCACGTTGAAGAATCAACTTAAGGAAACGACGAATAAAACGATGAAGACCTTTTACATAGATAGACTTGCCGTTGTGGGTGTTGGGCTGATCGGAGGGTCCCTGGCACTGGCTTTGAAAGAGGCTGGAGTGGTCGGCCATGTGGTCGGTGTCGGCCGTGGTCTGCCGAACCTGCAAACGGCTTTGCGCCTTGGTGTGGTTGACAGCATTACTCAAGACTTGGTTGAAGGTGTCACAGACGCTGACGTGGTGTTTCTGGCGACGCCGGTGCAGTCCCTTG
The DNA here is from genome assembly GCA_012974435.1 of Desulfuromonadales bacterium. GTDB lineage: Bacteria > Desulfobacterota > Desulfuromonadia > Desulfuromonadales > BM103 > M0040. The sequence goes on from JAAXQF010000431.1 coordinate 3,136, forward strand.
GGACGGTGGCAAAAGAGGCCATGCCGCATCTCAAGCCTGGTGCTATCATTACTGATGGCGGCAGTGTTAAACAGGCGGTGATCGATGCGATTGAACCGCACCTGCGCGACGACGTTCACTTTGTTCCGGGTCATCCGATCGCAGGAACTGAGAATAGTGGTGCGGAAGCAGCGTTTGCATCCCTCTATCGTGAGCGCCGCTGCATCCTGACTCCGACAGAGAGGACTGCCGATGCTGCCGTTGAGGCCATGCGTCAGATGTGGCAGCTGGTTGGCAGCCAGGTGGTGATTATGCCCGTTGAAAAACACGACAGGGTGCTTGCCGCGATCAGCCATCTCCCTCATATGGTCGCCTACGCATTGGTAAATGCTGTTGGTGCGATGGAACAGTTCGAGACCTTTTTTGCCGAACTTAAAGAAGACGTTGCTCTTGGCTCGGACGAGAGACTTTTCGAATTCTTCCGCCGTTCCAAGCAAAGCCGTGACGAAATCCTCTAAGGACTGTCCTCGTATGGGGACTGTCCCTTTCTTCTTAACAATATAGTGATTTAAATGAACAGTAATCAATCACAGATCAGAACTATCTCCCCCATTAAATTCCTACGCGGAAAAGTATCCGTCCCCGGCGACAAATCCATCTCGCACCGTTCGATCATGTTCGGTTCACTGGCCGAGGGGACGACACGGGTTAGTGGTTTTCTGATGGGGGAGGACAACCTGTCCACCTGGAAAGCTTTTGAGTCCATGGGCGTCACCATCGCTCAGACAGGAACAGACGCACTCGAGATCAACGGCGTGGGTCTCGACGGCCTGAAAGAACCGGGTGATGTCCTTGATTGTGGTAACTCCGGCACGACCATGCGTTTGATGTCCGGTTTGTTGGCCGGGCAGGATTTCTTTTCTGTGTTGACCGGCGACAAGTACCTGCGCAAAAGACCGATGAAACGAGTTGTGACGCCCTTGGCAGCCATGGGCGCGCAGATCTGGGGCCGAGATGGTGGCGAAAGGGCTCCTCTGGCGATTCAGGGTGGTGCTCTTACTCCAACCACCTATGCCTCTCCCGTGTCGAGTGCCCAGGTTAAGTCAGCCATTCTTCTGGCCGGTCTTTCTATTGACGGCGAAACGACGGTTAATGAACCACACCTGTCGCGGGATCATAGCGAACGCATGCTGTCCTGTTTTGGTGCTGAGGTGAGACCCTTTGAGGGTGGTGTAAGTTTGACTGGCAGACCAAAACTTCTAGCCCAAGAGGTTGTCGTCCCGGGAGACGTCTCTTCAGCGGCTTTTTTTATGGTCGCTGGTTTGATTACGCCGGGTGCAGAGCTGCTGATCCGCAATGTCGGCATCAACCCCACCCGCAGTGGAATCATTGATATTCTGGTCGCCATGGGTGGCCAAATGGAAATGCTCGATATCAGGGAACAGTCCGGCGAGCCGGTTGCCGATATCCTGGTTCGACATAGCCAATTGAAAGGTATTGCTGTCTCTTATACACATCT
>JAAXQF010000432.1 GCA_012974435.1 Desulfuromonadales bacterium
AGGTCTGGTAGAGGGCCGTCCTGATGGTATGGTGATTACGGGTGTTGAACAGCTTAACGGTGGAACAGTGACGTCGCATGGCGACCACCGGATTGCCATGAGCCTGGCTGTCGCTGCTCTTTCTGCAAGAGAGAGTGTGACGATAGAGGATGCTGCCTGTACGGAAACCTCTTTCCCGGGATTCTGGGATCTGCTCGGTAAATTCAACTAGATAAAAGAAAGCAGCTTTAAGATATGGAAGAATTGATTATCGCTATAGATGGCCCCTCGGGTGTGGGCAAGAGCACTTTGAGTAAATTGCTCTCTCTTGATCTCGGTTATATCAACCTCGATACCGGTGCGATGTACAGGGCCGTTGCTCTTGCTTCGTTACGGCAGGGGATTGACGCCAAAGAACATGCAGCGCTAAAGCAGCTCTGTGAGAAAATAGTTATAGAGTTTGAACGCGGAGAGAAGGAAGAGCGTGTGTTGCTGAATGGTGAGGATGTCTCTGCACAGATCCGCACACCTGAGATCAGTCTTCTGACGGCCTCTGTCGCGGCTTGTCC
>JAAXQF010000163.1 GCA_012974435.1 Desulfuromonadales bacterium
AGATGTGTATAAGAGACAGGTCTAAAAGCCCCAGTTTGAGCAGCACCGTGTCGGTAACAATTAACACCTTACGACTCCCCATCTGAGCGATAGCTTCGCACAGTTCCAGTGAAGAACCTGAACCGGTAAACAGCGTTGGCTTAGGCATCGGAATGATCTTGGCTGCCGTTTTTAACACATTCATATAGCCCTTGTAGGCCATTACCTGAAGAGGAAATATCATATTTTTGGTGTTTTGATTCATAGTGAGTGTCTCTGTCTTAATACTTATTCAGGTTTCTGGCAGGGCCATGCCTAGATATTAAAAATGGTATAACTTTCAATGAGCATCTGTGAATATTCATCATAGTGTCGAGTATCAACACTAACAGGTTAAGAGAAGATGAGAAGTGAAATCGCAAAATGATTGTAGCGTCAGGTAAGTTCTTCGCGATAGAGATTAATGATCATTTTTGGTGCTAATTCAGCAGATATATTAAGCATCTCTGATCGTTGTTATCTGCCAATCATCTTGATTGCCCCCAATGGTTGCTGGATGGGACATAGGAGGGGTATTCGAAGTGGCCTATCAGATATCTAGGTGGATTTATCCATAGATAGAAGGCAGCGTGAGCTACCTTCTTTGGTATACCAGAGAACTTGTGCTCCGATTATTTAAACACTTTCTTTTATAAAGGTAAGATCATCTTAAGCCATAGCTTGTTACCTTCGGTCCTGTTTTCGACCCACATCTCCTCTTGATACTTGGCTTCTACACTCACATTGCCATAGTCATATTTTATGCTTGGACCTATCGCGAGAACCTGTCCCTTATTGCCATCGGGATCAGTAACCCCAGCACCACTGTCTGAGGTTGTTTGCTTGTAAACGTAACCGCTGACACCCAATGTCCAAGGACCTGTATGGTATGCCACTGCGTAATCAACATGAAACTCCTGACCGGATTTGTAATCGGTATCGCTGTTCTCGGTATTAAAGTCGTACATAAATTTACCCGAAAACTCCATCCCATAGTCAGTGATATACGAAGCGGCTAAGATAGGCTCAATGGTCCAATAGTTTCGACCCAGATTAGCCAAGTTGTGTTTGTCATAATCTCCGCTTGGAACGACAAATTCTAGACCTGTGGCAACATGCCAGTTTTTTGAATGCCAGGCGAGAACCAATGGCGAAAATGCAATATCTCCCAAGCCACTCTCACTGCTGCTGATAGTACCGGCAGGCGAATGGGTATCCAACATTGCACTGACGTGAAGCAGTGGGGCAGCAATATATGTTCCATAATTAGCGCCAAACAATTTATGTTCAGTCATATAAACAAAACGGGAGACATTCGCCGAAGCATTGATTTTCAGATCAACAGGTAACTGCGCACCATCGGCGTTATAGTGGGTCGTGTAGTTGACGTAATAAAACCCTGGAGGCGGCATCGCCCCCGCCATGATGCCTTCCGCACCGTTAGGGTAAGCACCGCCACCACCTTCGGTAGCGCTGGCGAATCCAGTAAATAGTCCCCCAATACTAAAGCTAACCAGAAGTTGACAGCCTTAAAGGCCTCTTTCTCTGCAGCCTGGTCTGCCGTGACTGGTTGGAAGAGCACCAGGCCGAAAAATACGCCCAGTACGACGACCGCATACCTTTTCGTCTTTCTCATTGTTCCCTCCTCTAATCGCTCACCACCAATTGCTTGGGAGACGTAAACCCTAGCTAGGGTATCACCACAACCAGTACAAAACGGCTGCTAAAACTACTATTCTCACCACCATACTAAAGACAGTGTATCCAACACGGCCTCTCTCGCGTCGCACGGGGAAAGGCAGCTCTTTCTGCCAAAAGTGTCCCCAGTTGAGGCCAAACTGGTAAGTGACTCCGTTTGCCTTGACGCGGAGGACATATCCAGGAATGAGCATCCAAGAGATCCAATATAGGACTGCCTCTTGAATATCATGGTATGGGATCGTCCAGTCGCCGCACACGAGGGCGTTGCGCGTGACGCGAAGCCTCGCCCGGCGGGCCGTGACCCAATTAAACGACCGGCGGATGTCATCACCTTCGGCGGTTGTCGCTTTAGTCCAGCACTGGTGGATCAACTCATCCATCGCGAATCGTCCGTACCTCTGATATCCCGTGTGACTCGGACAATCGGACGTGCAATTCCTGCGCCGAATTCGCGGGGTTCTAGCGGGTAGTCCAGCCTAGGATGGGTGGGGTGCAGGGGCGTGTTCGGTGGGAGGGCAGTCTAGCGTTCTTTGAGGAAGGGAGAGCTACTTTTCCCAGTAGGGGCCTGGAGATTTTCCCTCTGCATAGTCCTTGAGGCGGTACATCAACATGCCCCAGGTTGTGTTGCAAGACGCGAAAAAGCTGGTAGTCGAGCGCCAGTCACCGTGTGTGAAGGTAAGAACTATTGCTCTGTCCCTCTGTATGATCTCCCAGGTAAGCCGTGTGCCCTGCCACTCGTCGTGATCTCCAATACAGGACCAGACGACTTTTCTGCCTGGTATGAGCTCTTCGATACGCATGCGGAACAAGAACCGGCGATCGTAGAAACCGAACTCCGCAGTGCTTCCAACGCGCGGTTCGGCAATGCTATCGCCCGTCCACCAACCACGAAGACCCTCCACCGTCGCAATGGCGTCGTAAATCTTATCGGGTGAGGCGGCAATTTGGATTTCATGGTGCATGTCAGCCATTCTCGTTCTCCTCTCCCTAGGATCTTCCTTCAACCTTTCGCGTTGCGCTTAAGAGTCAACGCTATAATGCACGGGGGAATAGTTCGTCAAGGATAAACGGTGGGCCTGCCTTCCAAAAATTTTATGGTTGACATGCAAGAAAGGCTAGACAGTTCCAACAAACATTATTATGATTGATGACGGTCGGGGTGACACAGACCCCTTTGCGTCCTCGCCTGTAATGGGGCAGGCAAGGGCGGACCAGGCCCGGGGTTGAGATCGGCGTCGATTTCGGGCTGGCGGGTACTGGGCCCGCGATGTTGGATGCGCCGAGAGAGGAGGTGGTCCAGTCGTGAATATATGTAAGGTGATCTGTGAGGTGGTGGTCTCCTAGGCCTCGGTGGCACTCTAAGCACGTAGGGAGGTTCAGTACTTACGAGAGGTTACGAAAACGCACGTTAGCTAGATTAGGCTCAGGTTGGGTCAGGTAGGGTGGACGCAGTTACATTTTTAGCTACGTTCTGCCCACCGTTCCTCTAACCTCCTCTTCCGCTTCGGAGAGGTTTAGGAGGCCCAGGCACCACCGGCCCCGATGGTCCCCGCTCTTCACCGGCGGGGCGGCTCGGCAGCCTTTGGCACCGACCGCAGCTTCCATCGGGGCTTTTTTTTCTCCTGATCCGCCATGAACAGCCTACCGGCTCAGGGTTCAGCTTCCGCAAAACTCACTTCTTGTGGTCCGGTTTCAGGAAGGAATTCCTGATCACGTAAACCTTTGGAGTGCCTTGCACCCTCA
>JAAXQF010000166.1 GCA_012974435.1 Desulfuromonadales bacterium
GCCTACTACCTGTCGTTAGAATTCCTGATGGGCCGCACCATGAGTAATGCTGCTCTTAACATCGGGATCGACGAAACGGCAGAGCTGGCCATGCGCTGCCTGGGGTTGGAGCTGGAGGAGCTGGCCGAACACGAGCACGATGCCGGACTTGGCAACGGTGGTCTGGGCCGACTTGCGGCCTGTTTCCTCGACAGCTGCGCCACTTTGCAGTTACCGGTCACCGGCTACGGTATGCGCTATGAGTACGGCATGTTCCGCCAGCTGATCAGAGGTGGTGAGCAGGTTGAGGAACCCGATCACTGGCTGCGCGAAGGAAACCCCTGGGAGGTGGAGCGCCCCGAGTATACTCAGCGTGTACGCTTTGAAGGTCGTACTGCGTGGATACCTACCAACGGCAGTAGTCAGCCGCGCTGGCTGGAGACCCGCGATGTTCTGGCGGTTCCCTACGACGTGCCGATACCGGGTTACCACAACGGCACCGTTAACACCTTGCGGCTCTGGAAAGCCTGTTCAACCGACGAATTCGACCTCGGTGAGTTCAATGCTGGCCTCTATCCCGAATCGGTTGCGGCCAAAAACTCAGCCGAATTGATCACCCTGGTCCTCTACCCCAACGACGCCAGCGAGAGCGGCAAGGAGCTGCGCCTGCGCCAGCAGTATTTTCTCGCCTCGGCCAGCCTGCAGGACATCCTCGCCCGCTGGGTCGGCACTCACGGTGAAGACTTTACCGGCTTTGCTGAGAAGAACTGCTTCCAGCTCAACGACACCCATCCGAGTTGTGCTGTGCCCGAACTTATACGCCTGCTTATGGACGAGCACGGACTGGCGTGGAAGGAAGCCTGGAAAATCACCAGCGCCACCATGGCCTACACCAACCACACCTTGTTGCCCGAAGCCCTTGAGCGCTGGCCTGTGGCGACTTTTGCCCGGCTGCTGCCGCGCTTGCTTGACATCATCTTTGAAATCAACGCTGACTTCATGGCCGAGGTTGCCCGGCGCTGGCCCGGGGACGCCGAAAGGCAACGCCGCATGTCGATCATAGAGGAAGGTGAGGATCCACAGGTGCGCATGGCCTACCTCGCCATCGTTGGCAGCTTCTCCGTTAACGGTGTCGCCGCCCTCCACTCACAGTTGCTCATAGAAGGCCTGTTTAAAGACTTTTACGAGCTGTGGCCGAAGAAGTTCAACAACAAGACCAACGGCGTCACCCCTCGCCGCTGGCTCTCCTTATGCAATCCGGACCTCTCCCAGTTGATCACAGAGACGATAGGTGATGACTGGACCTCCAACCTCTCCCAACTGACCCGCCTGGCTCAGTTCATTAACGAAGAGAATTTTTGTAGCCGTTGGCGTGAGGTAAAGCAGGAGAACAAGCGGCGACTGGCGCAGATGGTCGAGACCGAGTGTGGCGTCACCTTCAACCTTGAGGCGATTTTTGATGTACAGGTCAAGCGCATCCATGAGTACAAGCGGCAACTGCTCAACGTCCTGCACGTCATTCACCTCTACGACCGACTTAAAAGGGGAGACGACGCTGACTGGACATCCCGCTGCGTGCTCATCGGTGGCAAAGCCGCTCCCGGCTATTACATCGCCAAGCGCATCATTAAACTGATCAACAACGTCGCTACCGTGATCAACAACGACGCGGTCACAAGCGACCGTCTGCGACTCGCTTTTCTGCCTAACTACCGGGTTACAACCATGGAGATGATTGCCCCCGGAGCTGACCTTTCGGAGCAGGTTTCCACCGCCGGCAAAGAGGCATCCGGAACCGGCAATATGAAGTTCATGATGAACGGTGCTTTGACGATCGGCACCCTTGACGGCGCCAACATCGAGATTCGCGAGGAGGTGGGAGCGGAGAATTTCTTCCTCTTCGGTCTCTCAGCTGAGGAGGTGGAAGAGTTGCGCGGTCATTACGACCCCGCGGCGATCATCGCAGCCGACGAAGATCTGCGCCGTGTGGTACAGCTGATCGAGAGCGGTCACTTTAACCAATTTGAACCCGGCATCTTCGACCCGATTCTGCATGCGATCACCAGCCCCGACGACCCGTGGATGACGGCAGCTGACTTCCGCAGCTACGTCGACGCGCAGCAACAGGTCGCCGAGACCTACAGGGACAAGCAACAGTGGACCCGCATGAGCATCCTCAACACCGCCGCCAGCGGCCGTTTCTCCTCGGACCGCACGATTGCCGAGTATAATCGGGAGATATGGAAACTGGAGTCGCTGCCGCCGGTAACAGGAGAGCAATAATTTTTGCGGTTCAGGGCTGAAGATTCACGAAAAATCAAAACAAACAACGGGGACACACAAATTGTGTGTCCCCGTTCAGATGAAATTTTTGCTTCAGTCCTGATAGTCCAATAACTAGTGTAAGTTGGACATTCCAGATAAGAGGGCCGGTGCGGAAACGGCCAACTTAAGTCGGCTTGTCACACCGAATTTCTTAAAGAGATGATTGCAGTGTGACTTGACTGTCTGTTCACAGATATACAGTTTATTAGCGATCTCCTTGTTCGTCAGGCCATTGCAGATACATTCCAAGATTTCTTTTTCTTTCTTCGTCAAATGGACCTTCTGACTCACCTGCTTACTACTAAAGACCTCTTTCAGCGTTTGACGATCAATCCAGAGTTCTCCTTCGTGGAGCTTCTTAATAGCCTTTCTGAACAATCGGCTATCTGACTCCTTTGGTAAAAGACCACCAAGCCCCTCTGCAATCATCAATCGAAGGTCGCCACCGTCGAGAGATATTTCTTCATCGTTTAGTAGTAAGACACACTTTCTTTCAGTGCTAGACAACAACTCAATAACTCTTTTGCAGTTTACCAAGTCGGCGACAATGACATCTGGATGCATGCCGATCAATTCCTCAAGGCCGCCGTTCTCGGTAGAAACGCCTAAAACTTTAATTTCGTCATCTTCTTCTAAAAGTTTGCAAATACCTTCAGCATATAAATGGACTTGACAACAGATTGCAACGCTAACTTCCATGATCTCCTCCTGTCTCACACGTAACAGCCACTCTACTCATAGCCCCAAGCTGATTCACTTGAAATCTACACGACCGAATTCTCTAGTACTAAAGTATCATCAAAGACGATAAGCACAAGTAAATTTTGGCTAAATTAATGTTTTTGCTTCATTTTTTTCAATTTTAGAATTTATGCAGTCGACGTTTACGCCTTCTAAGGTGCCTTCAATGGCAATCTCAATGTGACGATATTGCATTTCATAATACTCTAGCAGCCTATCGGACTATCAGGGCTGAAGCGAAAATTTGACTGTTTGAGAACAGATTTTGGCTCAATGAACTACCTCGCAGCAAGCTGCGAGGTATCAACAGCCTGTAACTTTTGTTGTCAACACAATCGGAATCTATTTTTAGCCGCGATCAGAATCTATGAAAAACTGTACAATCAAGAACACTTATTCACAGGGATAAAGGGGATTAAGGGGATAGAGTAAAATCAAGCAAAGCTTTGGCCTT
>JAAXQF010000328.1 GCA_012974435.1 Desulfuromonadales bacterium
GTTCGAGCCTAGATTTAAGCCTATCGAGTGGCAAAATATGCCGAGCTAGGTCAGTTATTAATCGAAAGGAGTCTTCTCGTTTTCGAGGGCCGTTTGCGTGCTGAATAATGACCCATTCTTGCTTTCATTAAAAGCAGGCTGAGACTATTGAAGTGGGGTAAACTCCATGTTGTGGTCGGTGGTGTTAAGGGTCTACCTCGATCAGTGCCAGATAGCCCTTGATAGTTCCCTTCGCTAACTTACGCAGGAAGGTTTGCCTTGGTTTTACATAGCGATTTAATGGCGATCATATCTTTGACGGATCATTTCCAGTGATATCGAAAAGCTTTTGCTGCCAGATCAGGAAATCGTCCGCCTCATTTTTATATTTGTGCCAAATAGGGAAAAACCCTTCAGGCTGGGTTTTTCTGTAAGCGAGTCTTTTTTTCTCATCGAGTGAACAAACAAGACTTTCGACCTCAAGGGGTCCTGGATGCTATTTCTTCTACGCTAACCGGACAAGGCCAGACATATGTTGCGAGTTTTTCGTTTATAGGCTCCAACACAAGATAAAGAGATTTCTGGCCCCGAATAAGAAACAAAAAGGTCCTTGCATTCTGTTCTCGACCAATTATTAAAGGCTGGATCTCTCCCAAATGCTCCCCTGCAAGATATTTCAACTGGAGGGTATGCTTACAGTCCAATCGCTTCTCTATAACGACATCGATAAGGGAAGCGGCTGACCTCATTTCTGAATTCGTAATCGCGTCCCCAAGTAAATCGTCAACCGACATGGTTTTTTCTTCAACCGAAAACAAATGATCGACGCAGTAATCTTTCTGGGCTTCAGAGACAACATTATGGTTAATTTTGGCTATATCAGCGGAACTGGCATCTCTTCTCGTTGCTGGCCTGGTATGGCCTAGCCGCCGCGATGCGGCAAGGCATGCTGTAAGCAGGTGGTTCCTGATAGGCAGGTTGTTGTCGCTGCTCCCAATATTCCGCACCATCAAACATACGCTCAAAATTTGAAAGGCGTGATTTATTCGTCTTTAGCATTATGTTCAAGTTTAGTATGTATTTCATGCCTGGATACAACCAAGCGCAAGGTCTAAATAAATTTTCCTGCGACACTACGAAGATCGTCTTTAGTGAAATCCCTATCAGATGGACAGTCGTTGCGTAGGTATCTATCTCCTCTATCCGGGGCATCTGTGTATCCCGACATTTGTGTGCTGGTCGACTGCGGTTAGTGCTCGTCAAGAAAAGTCATAGAGTATCCGAATCTCGGGCCTCATGTGCCGGGTGTAGGCTTCGCCTGCTTGGGGTAGTCCCCTTGGTGAGTTATGGTACTTATCTACTTGTTCTGAAGGCCTTTCGTAAAATCAGATTTCTTAAATCCTGCCTTGCGTAAATTGCGCTCAATCGCTCGAATTCTTTTAAATAGGTTGGTCACGTTTTCCTCGGTGAAAAATTCTAATCGCATATTAAAACGTGCACTTGAGGCATCTTTTCTTGACGCAGTTTCAAGTGCAGCAAGGGTTTCATCTGCATCATGAAATGTTTGTTTCAGCACCTTGGCATTACACAATATCGCAATCTCTGCGAGCTTCTTTTCGATGGAAGCCACATCTGAGTCCGTGAGCTTATGCTCTTCACAAAAATCATTCGGCACGTAAATGGTTGGTTTTTTTTCGTCATGTGGAAAGGAGCCGATAAAGACGGTTCTGGAGCGACCAATCGAACCGCCACCTACAAGCTGATGCGCGTTTGGTTCATAGACTGATTTCGTGATCTGGATTTTATTCCCCTTTATTCGTGCATTCATAGTGGATCTCCTTGTTCAGTAGTTTAACGCATCCCGGCCTCAGCTAGGTGCGCGAAAGTTTACAGGACCTGCCTTGCGACGCAGTTTTCCATGTATTAAATGAGTTACGGGACATCCTCTCGGCCATTGGCGCTCCGTAAAGAGGCTGGCCTATCTGTGGGTCGCCTGCGTACTTAATTGATTCGCCGACTGTCAAGAGGTCGAAGGCGCCGAGCCTGACCGCTGTGGCTTTGTCTTTAGGGGCTGCGGAGTATACCAAAAAGGATCAGAGCCGGGACTTTGGAGTAAAATTGCTGGCAAGTTGCTTGTTGCAGACTGCGACCTTTGCCAGCCAGCACAGCATGCCTGGGCCTTGGCCGGTGATAAGGGTGCATCGTCTCATGGGCACATCTCTCTTGGTAGGTAAATATTAACAGCATACCTACTTATCGGTAGCATGAATTGTGTTTTTTAGACATTATGCATGGTTATTTTTGGACCATAGCATTTTAGTATTATGCCAACTGTTGACCGATTCGCTGCTCACATATAGATTCTCACGTATGTGTATATATATGGTAATATGTCGGTAGAAAAGTGACAACTTGTTATTATGAGAGCGATTTTGAAGGTATGATGGTGGCGGTCAGGCCCTGACGATATTTTTGAAAAAGCTTTTGTTTTTATCCGGGGAGGCCCCTATTTTTTGTAGGGTAACTGCCCGAAGAGCAAACACAACACTTAAACACGACAAAACAGTGGGTCTAATTATCGTTTCAATAGAATTTGACTCAATGCTTGATCAGTTGAACCGGTACAACCGCAAACACTATAACCACTACAGCTATATGAGGGCGGGATTGATAACGTTGAATATTTAGCCCTGAGGAAAGACTGCGGAGAGGATTCCTATGACATTTGAGAAAGGCCAAAAAGCTGTTGGCTACCTGCGCGTTTCAACCCAGGACCAGGTCGAAGAGGGCCTCAGTTTGGAAATGCAGGAACGCCGGATAAGGGCTTACTGCGAGGCACAAGGATTTGTACTAATTAGGATATTTAAGGATGAAGGTATAAGCGGGAGCAAGCTGTCTATCAGACCTGGGGTTCAAGAGGCTATTGAGGTGGCGTGCGAAGAGAAAGCAGTTTTGGTTTTTTTGAAGCTTGATCGTCTTGCTAGATCCGTAGTTGACGCGATCCATCTTGCTGAGCGGCTAAAGAAGTGCGGTGCCCATATGGCAAGTATCGAGGAAAAAATTGACACAACGTCGGCCATGGGGGAGTTCATCTACATTTTGATGAGCGCGCTCTCACAACTGGAGCGTAAAACAACTGCTGAACGCACTAAGTCGGTCCTCAGGCATAAAAGAGACAAGGGGGAAGTCTACGGACAAGCTCCCTACGGATTTGAGCGTGGAGAGCAGATTGGGATGTCACCTAAGGGCAAAGCGACACATGCGTTAGTTGAGTGTGGGGCAGAGCAGGGCATTATGGAGATGATCAGGGAGTTACGTGAAGACCATAGCAAGCCAGAAACCTTCATAAATATCTCGGCGCGGCTCAACAATCTTGGTCTTAGGACAAGGCGGGGCACACTGTGGAAACGCGATCGGGTGTGGGAAATTTACAAAATAGCTTGTCTGCGCACTGAGGAAGCACGAAAAAGGTGAGCTGTCTCTTATACACATCT
>JAAXQF010000473.1 GCA_012974435.1 Desulfuromonadales bacterium
AAAAAAGAGTAAGGCGACGGCAGGGGGCGCAACCCCTGGGGTTGGTTTTAGGCCCTTTAGCTGATAGAAAAAGTCTATTTAAAACGGGGACACACAAATTGTGTGTCCCCGTTTCCCTTGATTAGTCCGTTCTGGCACATACTCGCTACATTCTTCGCCAAAGCTGGCGCTTTTTTGTTATTATTCCAGCCATGAAATGGCTTCTCCTTACACTCTACCTGCTGGTCCTCGCCTGCCGCCTCTGGCTGCGTCATCTGAATCTGCAACAGCTGAAAGTACACGGTCACGAGGTTCCTGTTGGTTTCGAAGGAACTGTTGACCGGGAGTTGCTTGTCAAGACTTCGGCTTACACCCTGGCGACCAGTCGGGTCGGCTTGATCGAATCGTTGTTCTCGAGCCTTTTACTGCTACTCTTTCTGTTCGGTGGCTTGTTGGAATGGTACGATGACTTGATTCTCAGTATGACACCTTCTTTTGTCGGCCAGGGTTGCCTGTTTGTCCTCGGCCTTCTCTTGGCGCAAACGCTGATAGACATTCCGTTCAATCTTTATCGCACTTTCGTTATTGAAGAACGTTTTCAGTTTAATGCCTCGACTCCGAAGCTGTGGCTCACGGACCTGCTCAAGTCTTTAGTGATCGGTATGATTCTTATCTCATTACTCACCGCGGGTTCCTTGGCCCTTGTACAGGCCAGCCCGACTCTCTGGTGGTTGTGGGTCTGGGGACTCTTTGCCTTCATTACCTTGCTTCTGATGTATCTCTCACCGGTGCTGATAGAACCGCTTTTTTTCAAGTTTCAGCCATTACAAGATCTAGAGTTGGCCGAACGGGTCAAGGACGTTATGAAGCAAGCCGGATTGCAGGTTGAGCGGGTCCAACAGGTCGATGCTTCGCGGCGGAGCAAGCACTCAAACGCCTACTTTACCGGTATCGGCCGCGTTAAACGTATCGTCCTCTTTGATACTCTTCTGGAACAAATGTCTGATGATGAAATCCTCGGTGTTCTTGCCCATGAAGCAGGGCACTGGAAGCTCGGACATATCTGGAAGCGCCTGCTGTCTATGGAACTGGTCGCCTTTGTTGTCTGCTGGCTGTTCTGGCTGGTGCTGTCCTGGGATGGCTTGTCTGGCTGGTTTGGTCTTGCTGAGCTTTCTTTTGTCGGCGAGGTTCTGCTTGTTGGATTTCTGGCCAGCCTGGTCAGTTTTCCTTTGACGCCAATCTCCAGCTTGAGGTCGAGACGTCACGAATGGCAAGCCGATCAGTTTGCCCGTAATCTGACCGGTGAGCCCGAGTCTTTGGCCAGCGCCCTGGTGAAGCTCTGTAAGGAGAATCTGAGCAATCTGCATCCACATCCCTTTTACGCCTGGTTCTATTACTCTCACCCGCCCGTTGTCGAGCGGATTGCCAGACTGACAGACACAAAGGGAAGTCTCTAATCTCTATGGCTGCTATTCTTTTTACCACTGTTCTGGCTCTTTCCGCCCTTTACATCCCGCAGCCATTATTGCCTGTCCTTTCCGCTGAGTTTGGCGTCAGTCGAGAGACCGCGGCGCTCCTGACGACGATCTCTTTTATCCCTTTGAGTCTTGCTCCGCTCTTCTACGGCGCCTTACTGGAATCTGTTTCGGCCCGCAAGATGTTGCGATGGGCGGTTCTGCTTCTGGCCGTAACTGAGGGATTGATGTTCCTGGTTGAACCTTTCGCCTGGTTGATGATGTTGCGGTTGGTACAGGGACTCCTGATTCCGGCAATGCTGACGTCCTTGATGACCTACGTCTCGCAAGTTTCTGCGAAAAGCGACATGGCGCGGGCGATGTCCTGGTATATCGCTGCAACGATCATGGGCGGTTTTGCCGGTCGCGCAATCTCCGGCCTGATTGCGAGTCTCTTTCATTGGCGGTTTAGCTTTCTTTTGCTTGGTGTCGGTCTGTTGGTCGCCTGGGTCTGGCTCGGTCGTATTGCCGATACCGACACGGTTAAATTGGCACGGCCAAGCCTGAAAGCTATTGGTGGGATCCTCTCTGACCCTGTCGTACGTACCACTTACGCCATGGTCTTTTGTTTCTTTCTGGTCTTTGCCGCCATGATGAATTTCCTGCCCTTCCGTTTGACGGAGCTGAGCAACAGCGCCGATGAGTTTCGTATTGGCCTGGCTTATTCCGGCTACCTGATGGGGATAGCAGTCTCTCTGAATGCTGTGCGCATTCATCGTCTCAGTGGTGGCCCCGAGAGGGTCATGGTTGGTGCTCTTGCCTTTTTTATAATCGCTTTACTGGTGATGCTGGTGCCTCAGGTCTGGGCTCTGGTCGGTGGCATGTTTATTCTTTGTGGTGCGTGCTTTCTGACTCACGCAACGGCAACCGGCTGCTTGAATCGACATCTTACACAGTCCAAAGGTGTGATTAATGGCCTGTACGTCGCCTTCTATTATGGCGGCGGCGCCATCGGTTCTTACTTCCCCGGCTATGTGTATCGAGACTTCGGCTGGAATGGTTTTATCCTTCTGCTGTGTTCGGTTCTTTTGATTGCTTTGTTCCTTGCTGTTCACCTGTCACGTTTGACGCTTCTGTCCTCAGCTCATGATGTCTCCGCAGGGTGAACAGTTTTGAGTTAAAACAGGTAGATAATCTCATGGTTTGTATTGACACTGAGCAAACCCATGGTTATCTTTAGTGCTTCGTTTATTAAATTCATCCAAAATTATTCAAAGAGAGGGTTGTGTATGTATTCCAGATTATTTGTTGTTATGTTTGTTCTGCTGTTTGCCGTAGGTTGTTCTGCCGGAGAGACCAAAGTTGCTCCCGAATTGAAACTGGAGACACCGAAGGATCGTATCAGTTACACCATCGGCGTGAATATTGGTCAGGACTTCAAGGGCCAGGAGATCGACGTTGATACTGATATCCTGCTGATGGGCCTTAAGGAGAGCCTCGAAGGTAAGGAACTCAAACTTAGCGACGAAGAGATGGTCGCCGAGATCCAGATCTTCCAACAAAAAATGCAAGCCAAGATGACTGCCGAGATGGAAGCCTCTGCAGGGAAAAATCAGGCAGCAGGCGAAGCTTTCCTTGCTGAGAACGCAAACAAGGAAGGTGTCGTGGTGACCGAGAGTGGTTTGCAGTACAAAGTCCTTGAAGCGGGTGAGGGTGACTCTCCAGGCGCGGCTGATGTAGCAACAGTGCATTATAAAGGCACACTGATCGACGGGACTCAGTTTGACAGCTCTTACGATCGTGGCCAGCCAGCGACCTTCCCGGTGGGTGGTGTCATTCCCGGTTGGACCGAGGCCCTGCAGCTCATGAAGCCTGGCGCAAAGTGGCAACTATTCATCCCTTCAGCTCTTGCCTACGGTGAGCGTGGTGCCGGTCAGGACATCGGGCCCAACGCGACTCTGCTTTTTGACGTGGAATTGGTCAGCGTGGAAAAAGGCAGCAACTGATGACTACCCGGGAGGAACGCGCTGTTGCAGTCGGCGACCAGATCAAGGT
>JAAXQF010000080.1 GCA_012974435.1 Desulfuromonadales bacterium
CTTTGCGCTCTTTGCGTCTCTGCGTTAAACCTTTTTTAAAGGTGTTTTGTTTTAAGGTTTAAATCACTACTGTCCGGTTAATAACTGAATAAATTCAGTTGGTTATCACACGGAGTATCTGGAATTTGTTTTAGAGCGTCAGCAACCATAGATGGAATGGGCTTTTTCTCGAACAAATTGACCTCCAATATTTGTAGAAAAGTGTAGAGCTGGCACGATATACCGAGTCTTTTCTTGGCTATTACCACCAAGAGATAGATGCTCAATGCAACCCAGATCTGACTTTTCACCGCGTTTATTGATGTTCCGTAAAATGTCTTTATCCGCAGGTGCTGTTTGACCCATTTGAAAAACAGTTCCACCTGCCAGCGCTGCTTGTAAATTTCAGCAATGACTGGTGCTGGCAGCGTGAAGTTATTGGTCAGAAACACCAAATGTTTGTTGCGTTTCTTGTCGACATAGCTAATCCGACGTAATTTTGCAGGGTAGTCTTTTTTCGATTTGTAGGTTACCAGAGTAACCGTTTGGTCCGCCCTGATACCGGCCTCTTTGTCCTTAGGTGATGAATACAGGCGCTTAAAGCGTAAGTTATCCTTTGCTCTGACAACAAAATAGGCTCCTTGCTGGTGAAGCGTATAGAGTCTGGCGAAGTCAATATAGGCACGATCCATGGTGTAGATGGCCTCTTCTGTCACAGGCAACGTGTCGAGCATTCTGACATCATGAACCTTGCCCGTTGTGATCGTCACGAATGTTGGGATTGTTCCCCTCAGGTCGATCAGTGTGTGCATTTTTACCGCAGCCTTTGTCTTACGGAATTCGGCCCAAGGAAACAATGACAAGCACAGGTCAATGGTTGTTGAGTCAAAAGCATACAGAGGCTGATTGAGTTCAAGGGCAAAAGGTTCGTCATGGTAGAGCTGTTGAGCCATGCGGATCAGGATTTGACCAAAATCCTGAAAGATACGCCAATCCCTGCGTTCATTTGCGTCGGCCAGGGTAGAGCGAGAGACAGAACCTCTAAAACCGATGTGATACAGTTTCTCTTGATGAGAATTCAAACAGGTCTCGATATCCCGCAGGCTCTCACGGCCGGTCATTTGGGCGTATGCAAGGCACAGAAACTGATCAAACGTGGAAAAACTTCTGGCTCTGTAGTTGCCACGATAACGACGAACGCACAGGTCGAACTCATGCCGTGGCAACAATTGCAACAGTTGCCTGAAAACAGTATGACCAGAATTCATAGATACCCTCCTGTGAAGACAGAAAGGTATAAACCCATACCGCTGGGGCGAATTCAAATCGAAAACGTGCTAGCTATGTCAAAGAACTATTATTCTCAGCGACTTACGTCAGTTTGAAAATTTTTAACCGGACAGTAGTGATAATATATAATTAACCAACATCCTTCAGGCATAGAAGAGTTACGGTCAATTTGATTTTTACTTGACAAAACACTGTTCTAAATATTATCAAAGACGAGGTGTTTTTCTCAAAACCATCTTAAATCATTTTTTCAATATATTGAAATTGTTACATTTGCCCGTTTGATTAAAAACTGTGAAGGAGGTCGGACAATGAAAACTGACTTGGATGTCAACACCTCTCCGATCCCTGAGGAGCTCCTCCAGCGCGTGGAGGCTCGCGGGATCAATCGTCGCGACTTTATCAAGTTCTGCACGGCGACCACTGCTGCCCTGGCTTTGCCGATGAGCTTTATTCCTACCGTCGCCCAAGCGGTTGAAGACACTCGTCCACCGGTGATCTGGGTAGAATACCAGAGTTGCTCCGGAGATTCGGAAGCCTTTCTGCGTGGTAACCAGCCGACCGCCGGAGAGTTGATTCTCGATCTGATCTCTCTCGAATACTCGGATGTCGTGATGGCGGCCGCTGGCCACCAGGCTGAAGAAGCCAAGCATCAGGCCATGGAGAAATACAAGGGCCAGTACATTCTGGTCGTAGAAGGTTCTATTCCTACCGGAGCTGATGGCGCTTATTGCACCATAGGTGGTGAAAGCGCCATGGTCGATTGCAAAAAGCTGGTACAGAATGCGGCAGCCACCATCTGTGTCGGCTCCTGTTCTTCTTTCGGCGGCATCCCGGCCGCGGCGCCGAACCCAACCAACGCTGTTTCGGTAAGCAGCCTGGTGCCGGGTGCGGCAATCATCAATCTGCCCGGTTGCCCGGTCAACGCAGAGAACCTGACGGCAACAATCGTACACTTTATGACCTTTGGCAGACTGCCGGCGGTTGATCGTCTCGGTCGTCCGAAGTTCGCCTACGGCAAGCGTATTCACGACAACTGTGAGCGGCGCGGTCATTTCGACGCCGGTCAATATGCAGAATCTTTTGGCGATGTAGCGCACCGACAGGGTCATTGCCTCTACAAGCTTGGCTGCAAAGGCCCTGAAACTTTTCACAATTGCCCCACCGTTCGTTACAACGAAGGCACCTCCTGGCCGGTCATGGCCGGTCACGGCTGCATCGGTTGTTCGGAACCTGGTTTCTGGGACACCATGAGTCCCTTCTACCGGCGCCTGCCCAAGGTCCCCGGTTTTGGAATTGAGGATACGGCCGACAAGATTGGTATCGGTCTGGCGGCGGCCACCGCAGTGGCTTTCGGTGTCCATGGGGTTGCAAGCTGCTTCCGCAAGGGCGACGCTATGGAAGAAGACAAGGTCGTAAAGGAGGACTAAACGATGGCTAAAAGAATTGCCGTTGATCCAATTACCCGTATAGAAGGCCACCTGCGCATCGAAGCACAGATCGATGGTGGCAAGATTGTTGACGCCTGGAGTTCTTCCACGGCCTTCCGTGGCATCGAGACGATTCTCAAGGGTCGCGATCCCCGTGATGCACATCATTTCACCCAGCGCTTCTGTGGTGTCTGCACTACGGTTCACTCCATGGCCAGCATCCGTGCCGTGGAAGATGCCCTGAATATCCAGATCCCTGATAATGCCCGCATTATACGTAACCTGATCATGGGCATCCAGAACGTGCAGGATCACGTGATTCACTTCTATCACCTACATGCTCTCGACTGGGTCGATATCACCAGTGCCCTAGACGCTGACCCGGTCGCCACGGCCAAATTCGCCCAGTCGATATCCAACTGGCCGAAATCGAGCGCCACTTACTTCAAAGGCATCAAGGAAAAGCTGGCTGCCTTTGCCGGAACCGGCCGCCTTGGTCCTTTCCAGAACGCTTACTGGGGACATAGTGCTTACAAGCTGCCACCCGAAGCAAACCTGATGGCTGTTGCTCATTACCTCGAAGCACTCGAGTGGCAGAAGGATGTCATCAAGATCCACGCCATTCTTGGCTCGAAGAATCCGCATCCGCAGACCTTTTTGGTCGGTGGTATGTCGATACCGGTTGATATGGATAGCCAGAATGCCATCAACGCAGACAAGATCGCCTACATCCGCAAACTGCTGCGCAAAGCCCGTGCTTTTGTCGAGCAGGTCTACATCCCGGATCTATTGGCAGTCGCTCCAGCCTATCTCGACTGGGCCGGTATCGGCGGTGGTGTTGGCAACTACATGTCCTTCGGTGATTTCCCGATGGACAACAGTCCCGGCACCGGCAGCCTCTTCTTCCCCCGTGGCGTCATCATGGGTAAAGATCTAGCCAATGTTATGGAGATGGACGAGAAGAAGATCACCGAATATGTCACCCACTCCTGGTACAACTACTCTTCGGGCGACGATAAAGGGTTGCACCCCTACAAGGGTGAGACCAGCCATAACTACACCGGTCCAAAACCGCCTTATGACTTCCTCGACACGGATAACAAGTACTCCTGGGTCAAGTCGCCGCGCTACATGGATCAGCCGATGGAAGTCGGCCCTCTGGCACGCATCCTGGTTGCTTACGCGTCCGGTGTACCGGAGGTTGTAGACACCGTCAACTTCGTGTTGAAAACTCTCGGCGCTCCAGCTTCGGCGCTCTTCTCGACCCTCGGCCGTACTGCCGCCCGCGGCGTCGATTGTCTGCTACTCGCCCAGAAGAACGAGCTCTGGCTTGATCAACTGGTTGACAACATGGGCCGTGGTATCTACGACACCTTCAACAAAGAAAAGTGGGATCCGGCAACCTGGCCGAAAGAAGCACAGGGCTTCGGTTACCATGAGGCTCCTCGCGGTGCCCTCGGCCACTTCATCCGCATCGAGAACCAGAAGATCGCCAATTACCAGGCGGTGGTCCCCTCGACCTGGAACGCTGGCCCTCGCGATGCAGCCGGTCAGATGGGGCCCTACGAGTCGGCCCTGGTCGGCACTCCGATCGCCGATCCGGAGAAGCCGTTGGAAATCTTGCGGACCATCCACTCTTTCGATCCCTGTCTGGCTTGCGCCGTTCACGTAATGGATGGCAAAGGCACAGAGATCGTCAAGGTTCGAGCCCTCTAAAGGAAGGAGGCGCACACCATGCTGAAAATTTATTACGTATGGGAATGGCCGGTTCGTATATGTCACTGGGTTAACGTGCTTTCCATAATCATGTTGTCCATCACCGGCTTTTTCATCGGCAGTCCTTTCGTAACGGCTCCGGAGACCTCGATGTACGTCATGGGCTGGATGCGGTTTTTGCACTTCGCTTTCGCCTACCTCTTCACGGTGTCGGTGGCTGCGCGTATCATCTGGATGTTCATCGGCAACCACCATGCGTCCTGGAAGGCTTTTATCCCTTGGATAACACCCGAGGGGCGGCGCAACTTTATTAAAATGTTCCGTTACTACACCTTCACTGGCAAGAAGATCACTTACGAAGTTGGGCACAACCCGGTCGCGGCAACGGCTTATCTCGGCATTTTCGCGCTCTTCATTTTCCAGATTATTTCAGGATTCGCCATGTACGGTCAATTTGACCCGGGTGGTTTCTGGAATGGTCTGCTCGGCGGGATCAATGTGCTGGTGGGAAACCAGTGGCTACGACTGCTGCACCATGGCGTCATGTGGCTGCTGGCCGGCTTCATCATCAACCACGTCTATAGCGGCTGGCTGATGGACGTCAAGATGCGCAACGGCACCATGAGCGGTATCTTCAGCGGCTACCGTTACATCGAACCGGAGGATCTTTAATGTCAATCCTGGTCCTTGGACTGGGCAATACGATCATGACTGATGACGGTTTCGGGGTGAAAGTGGTCACTACACTTTCATCCCGTTACCATTTTCAGGGCCAGGTGAAGCTGATTGACGGCGGCACCCTGGGCCTTGATCTACTGCCCGAGCTTGAAGAGCTTGACTCCCTTCTGATTATTGACGCCCTCGATATGCGTGCAGAGCCCGGCGGTATCTTCCGCCTCGAAGGTGAAGAGGTCCCACGTGCGTTTGCCAGTAAGCTCTCAGTACATCAGATGGGGCTGCAGGATCTGCTCGCCGTTGCTGAGTTCCAGGGGCATGTACCGCGCAACCTGGTTGTCTGGGGCGTCCAGCCCGAATGCATTGAAATGGGCACCGAGTTGACGGCAACTGTGGAGCAGACTGTCGAGCCAGTCGTTGAAAAAGTACTCGAAGAGCTTCGCGGCTGGGGGATTCAGTACGAAGAAAAGGATCAGGAGTAAGCGTTGAGAGAGAGAACAATAAAACAGCGAATCTTATTGTTCTTTGTTCTGCTGATAGTTTTTGCCCTCTGCGGCTGTGCTGAAGAGATCGTTGATTACCCCGCTCGTACCATGCCCGATGGAATTCTCAAGGATAAGATACAGTTAAAGAGTGGCGAATCGCTCTTTATGGATAAATGTGCATCTTGTCATGGCAAGCCCGGCGAAGGGCGCTCCGACCGAGCGGCCTTCTTTGAGCCGCCCGCTCCCGATTTCACCGATGCACATTACCAACGCATGGACCCCGCCTATCTTTACTGGCGCATCGAGGTCGGCAAATCGATCGAGCCGTTTCGTACGCAAGGTTCTGTTATGCCCGCCTGGGGGATGCATTTAACTGAACAACAACTCTGGCAAATTGTCGCTTACCTGCAAGTTCGAGCGCACTAGATAGTGGAATTAATCCAAGTAAAACAGCATAGATAGAACACCTTCTCTTTTTAGCCAAAAAAACTCTTTTTTATTCTCACTAAATTTGATAAGGTGCCGCAGTCGCGGCCTTTTGATGAAGGCCATAACCCTAGCCTCTGCAGTCGGTATTCAGTCAATAATGAACCCGTTGATTTTCAGACAAAGACGTCTTGAAGTTAATCGCAGTGGTCGTGAACGCAGCGACTGAAAAGAGCACTAATGTCTGGCTTGTTCTGAAATGTTTCAGTGACAGGCCTCTTCTTTTTTAAACGTAAGAGTCAGGAATAAATCGGTGAAAGAGTCACTCTTTCACAAACCCCAGGGGAGTCACACCATGTCAAACCTTACCGCCCAGGATCTCGGACTGAAGAACGTCGGCACAGTTCGTCGCAATCCCGGTTATGACGAGCTGTTCGATCTGGAAAGCAGCAATGCAGAAGGCGCTGTTTCTGAGAATGGCACCATGATGATCGACACTGGCAAATTCACAGGCCGCTCACCGAAGGACAAGTACTTTGTTCATCAGAAGCCGTCTTTTGAGAACATTGCCTGGGGCAAGATCAATCAGGCGATGGCTCCTGAAGTTTTTGACGAGCTTTACAGCGAAGTCATCGAGCATCTTGACGGCAAGGATCTGTTTGTTACTGACGGTTTCTGTGGTGCCAACGAAAAGACTCGCACCTCGGCCCGCTTTGTCACCGAGTTTGCCTGGCAGTCGCACTTCGTCAAGAACATGTTCATCCGCCCGACAGAGGGTGAGCTCAACGCCTTTGCTCCCCAGTTCACCGTTTATAACGCCTGCAGCCTGACCAACAAAAACTGGGAAAAGCACGGTCTTAACTCCGAAGTTTTCGTGGTCTTCAATATCGAGAAGAATATTGCGATCATCGGTGGCACCTGGTACGGCGGCGAAATGAAAAAAGGCATCTTCACCATGATGAACTACTGGCTGCCGCTGCAGGGGATTCTCTCCATGCATTGTTCGGCCAACGTAGGTAAAGATGGTGACGTCGCACTCTTTTTCGGACTGTCAGGTACCGGCAAGACGACTCTCTCCACCGATCCCAAGCGCAAGCTGATCGGTGATGATGAGCACGGCTGGGATGATGACGGCATTTTCAACTTCGAAGGTGGCTGTTACGCCAAGACGATCAACCTGAGTGAAGAGAACGAGCCTGAGATCTACAAAGCGATCCAGCGCAATGCGCTTCTGGAGAATGTTGTCGCTGACGACAGCGGCGTTATTGACTTCGATAGCGATGCCAAAACCGAGAACACCCGGGTCTCCTACCCGATCGATCATATCGCCAACCATGACCCAAGCCTCAAGGGTGGTCATCCGAAAAACATCATCTTCCTCACCTGTGATGCTTTCGGCGTTCTGCCTCCGGTTTCCAAACTGAGCAAAGAGCAGGCGATGTACTACTTCCTCTCCGGCTATACTGCGAAGGTTGCCGGTACCGAGCGTGGTGTCACAGAGCCCCAGGCGACTTTCTCCGCCTGCTTTGGCGAAGCTTTCCTGCCCCTCCACCCAACAGCCTACGCTAAACTGCTTGGTGAGAAGTTGGAAGGTCACAATGTCAACGCCTACCTGGTCAACACCGGTTGGGTTGGCGGTGGGTACGGCGTCGGTAGCCGTATGAGCATCAAGGCAACCCGTGCCTGTATCAATGCCATCCTCGATGGCAGCATCAACGAGGTTGACTTCGACGAGACACCTTGGTTCCGCCTCAAGATTCCCAAGACGCTGCCAGGTGTCGAAACGAATCTGCTCAACCCGCGTAACGCCTGGGAAGACAAAGAGTCTTTCGACAACATCGCAAACAAGCTTGCTGGAATGTTCATCGAGAACTTCAAGAAGTACACGACCGATAACGACGATTTTGATTTCACCCAGGCTGGCCCGAAAGTCTGATCCTGTCATCAATATGAAACAGATAAAGGGCGTCCATTTGGGCGCCCTTTATGTTTTGGCAAGATCATAAGTGTTGGACTGCATTTCAAAAGAATGGTGGCAGGAAAAGATTGGTTACAAGAAGATCCTTATAGTTAATCCTTTGCGTCTTTCCCTGTTTTACTTGGCGCCTTTGCGTTAATCTTGTTTCCAGTTTGCCTTATTGACAAGTCTCGCTATACGTTTAGATTGTAGATGTTACCGAATTTAATCACTGAGGAAGACTCATTATGCAGCTTGAAATATTCACTACTGGCGGCACGATTGACAAAGTCTATTTTGATGCCAAAAGCAAATTTGAGGTTGGCGAACCACAGATCCTGGAGGTCTTGCGTGAAGCCAACCTGAGCATTGATTACCAGGTCACGCCCCTGATGCGCAAGGACAGCCTTGAGTTAACCGATCAGGACAGGGAGTTGGTGCGGAAGGCTGTTGAGGCTTCAACCTCGACCCGGATTGTTATTACACACGGTACGGATACGATGACAGACACAGCCAGAACCCTCAGTGCGATCGCCGGCAAAACGATTGTTTTGACCGGTGCCATGCAACCGGCCCGCTTTCGTTTCACCGACGCCGTGTTCAACATTGCCAGCGCCATGATGGCCGCACAAACACTTGCCGAAGGGGTTTACATCACCATGAACGGTCAGATCTTTGACCCGGCAACAACACGTAAGAACGTGGAGATGAATCGCTTCGAAGCCATCTAGCAACCTGTCGGACTAACCATGGACTGGCTGCTAGCAGGAACGAAATAATCCTATCAGGCTCCGTGGTACAAACAGAAAAGGCGTAAAGAATTTAATTCTTTACGCCTTTTTCATGTTGTTGAATTTGAGTTACAGGATCTGACTTAAGAACAGCTTGGTTCTCTCGTTTTGCGGATTGTCGAAGAAGTCGTGCGGGTTGTTCTCTTCTACGACCTGTCCTTCGTCCATGAACATGACGCGATCGGCGACGCTCTTGGCAAAGCCCATCTCGTGAGTAACAACGAGCATCGTCATGCCTTCTTCGGCCAGATCAATCATGACGTCGAGGACTTCCTTGATCATTTCCGGGTCCAGGGCCGAGGTTGGCTCATCAAAAAGCATAACTTCCGGCTTCATACAGAGGCTGCGGGCGATGGCGACTCGTTGCTGCTGTCCACCGGAGAGCTGTCCAGGGAACTTCAGTGCCTGCTCGGCGATATGCACCTTTTCCAGATACATCATCGCCATCTCTTCAGCCTCTTTCTTCGGTGTCTTGCGAACCCAGATCGGTCCCAGGGTCAGATTCTCGACAATCGTCAGATGCGGGAAGAGGTTAAAGTGCTGGAAGACCATGCCGACTTCTGCACGGACCTTCTCAATATTCTTGAGGTCATTGGTCAGCTCCGTGCCATTGACGATGATCTGACCGCGTTGATGCTCCTCCAGCCGGTTGATACAGCGAATCAGGGTTGATTTGCCGGAACCAGAAGGCCCGCAGATAACAATCCGTTCACCCAGCGCTACCTTCAGGTTGATGTCGCTCAAGACATGGAAGTCCCCATACCACTTGTGCATGCTGTTGACTTCAATGATCGGTGTTTTATCCGAGTTTTCTACGATTTGCTTTTCAGTATCGTTCATAAATCTCTCGCAAGTTTCGGCCTGCTGAATAATCAGCGGCCCATTGAATCATCGCCCGGTATGCAGTGATTTTTCCAGTTTACGACTGTAGCTCGACATGGCGTAGCAACAGATGAAATAAAGGACCGCCAGGAAGATGTAAGCTTCGGTCGAGTAGGCGGTCCACTTCGGATTCGACAGGGTAACCTTGGTTGTCTTCAAGACGTCATAAAGTGCGATGATGACGACCAGAGATGTATCTTTAAAAGCTGACAGCAAGATACCCAAGGACGGAGGAATGACGATCTTCAGCGCCTGCGGCAGGATGATCAACCGCATGGTCTGGTTATAATTCAGGCCCAGGGAATCAGCCGCTTCAAACTGGCCGCGTGGCATCGCCTGCAAGCCACCACGAACGACCTCGGCTATATAAGCAGCCGTGAACAAGATGATAGCAACCTGGGCGCGCAACACCTTGTCGATGGTTACGCCCTCGGGCAGGAAGAGCGGGAACAGGATCGAGGACATGAAGAGCAAGCTGATCAGCGGCACGCCACGAATCATTTCGATGTACACCACGCAGAGGGTTTTGATTGCCGGCATCCTTGATTGACGACCAAGCGCCAGCAAGACCCCAAGAGGATAAGCTGCAACCATGCCAAAGAAGGAGAGCATAAACGTCAGTGGCAGTCCGCTCCACTGGGCTGTTTCAACGACCTGCATGCCGAAGACGCCACCATACATCAAGGTGCCCATGACAATCAGGCCGATTAGCCAGTAGATGCCGAGCGATTTTTTCCAGTGGTTACTGTTCTTGGAGAAGAACACCAGGCCAAGGAGTAACAACATGGCACTTCCAGGTCGCCACTGATCACCATCGGGGAAAAAGCCGAAAATGATAAAGCTGATATTCTGCGGAATGATCGACCAACAGGCACCTTCGATGTCGCGACAAGCTTCTGAGGGAGTGTTCCAGACGCTGTCGATAAACGCCCAACTGATGAATGGCGGGACCACCTGCCAAAGGAGCACTGCGAACATGATTGTCAGCACCGAGTTGTACCAGGTGTTGAACAGGTTGCCATGCAGCCAGCCGAGCACACCGACTTCTGTGACGGGCGGCTTGAGATATTCGCGGGTGGGAGCTGTGTTCGGTGTATTCATATGATCACCTCTCCACCAGGGCCATTTTTTTGTTGTACCAGTTCATAAATAAAGACGTCGACAGACTGAAGAACAGGTAGATGAGCATGATCAGAGCCACGCCCTCAATTGCCTGTCCCGTCTGATTGATTGTAGTGTTGGTTACAGCCACGAAGTCCGCGTAGCCAATGGCGATCGCCAAGGAGCTGTTCTTGGTCAGGTTGAGCATCTGACTGGTCAATGGCGGAATGATCACGCGCAGAGCCTGGGGCAAGACCACCAGGTGCAGAACCTGTCCAGAGCGTAATCCGACAGCTTTGGCGGCTTCAATCTGTCCAGAACCAACCGACTGGATTCCGGCCCGTACGATTTCGGCGACGAACGCCGCAGTGTAAAAGACCAGGCCGAGCAACAGGGCGCTGAATTCAGGGCTCACTGTGACCCCACCTGTGAAATTGAATCCGCTCAGCGCCGGTATATCCATGGCGGTTGGAGCCCCGGCGAAAACCCATGCCAGCAGAGGCAAGCCTATGCTGAGGGCCAGGGTCACTCGAACCGCGGGAAAGATCTGTCCGGTTTGTGCCTGTCTGCGTTTTCCCCAGCGGTTTAGATACCAGCCAATCGCCAGTGCCGCAATGAAAGCCCAGCCCATGGTTCCATGTACTGCATGTGCCTCGGGGACGCCGAAGATGAGCCCGCGGTTGCAGAGAAAAACACCCTCAAAGGGGTTGAGTGCCTGGCGAGGCGAAGGAAAAGACTCGTAAAAAATTGCGTACCAGAAGAAGAGTTGCAGCAGCACCGGAATGTTCTGCATCACTTCTATGTAGCCCGCGGCAATTTTCGACACCAGCCAGTTGCTGGAGAGCCTGGCAACGCCGACAAAGGTACCGATAATAAGCGTGAAGATGATGCCGATGAAGGAGACCTTCACCGTGTTCAACGCACCCACCAGGAGGGCATCGGCATAGCTGTCTGCCGCTGAATATTCAATAACCGACTCGCCAATCTCGAAGCTGGCTTCCTTTTCGAGGAAACCGAAGCCGGTTGCAATCGACTGCCGCTCAAGATTGGCCTGAGTGTTGGAATAGAGGTAGTAGCTGACGACTGCAACCAGTAACAGGGCGACGATCTGGAAGACGATCGCTCGCTTCTCAGGGTTTCGCCAGAAAGGCACCCCGCTCGGCAGCAACTCGGCTTCTGTTGTAATGGCGGGATCTTTCTTCAAGGATGGTCCTGTGTCTTGTTAAGCAAATTTTCCGAAAAATATTAGGGGAGGCGCCGCACGCGACACCTCCCCTGGTCTTGCTACAAATGTTTACTTGAATGGAGGCGAGTACATCAGACCGCCTTTGGTCCAGAGAGCATTCAAACCACGCTCGATACCGAGGGTGGTGTTCACGCCAACGTTGCGCTCAAAAACTTCACCGTAGTTTCCAACTTGCTTGATGATGTTGTACGCCCACTTCTCGTCGAGACCGAGGGACTTGCCGTTACCTTCGATAACGCCGAGGAAACGCTGTACCATCGGGTCTTTGCTCTTCATCTTCTCGTCGATGTTCTTCGAGGTGATGCCCATCTCTTCAGCGTTGATCATCGCCAGTACGGAGAAGTCAACGATGTCGCGGAACTGGTCATCGCCATGGCGAACGGCTGGAGCCAAGGGCTCTTTAGAGATGATTTCAGGAAGAATGGAGTAGTCATTTGGGTTCGGGGCAACCGCGCGGGTTCCGGCCAACTGAGAAGCATCGGAAGTCAGAACGTCACAACGACCGGCGAAGAAGGTCTTGGCCAGTTCGGATGTGGACTCAATAACGACCGGGTTCCACTTCATATTGTTGGAGCGGAAGAAGTCGGCAGCATTCTGCTCGGTGGTCGTTCCCGGCAGGACGCAGACTGTCGCGCCGTCCAGATCCTTGGCGCTCTTGATGCCTAGCTTGTTCGGTACCATGAAGCCCTGACCGTCATAGTAGTTGACAGTGACAAAGTTCAGGCCGAGCTGGGTGTCGCGGCTCAGGGTGCGGGTTGCGTTACGGGTCAGTACGTCAATTTCGCCAGACTGCAGGGCGGTGAAACGCTGCTGGGCGGTCAGAGGGGTAAACTTGACTTTGCTGGCATCACCGAAGATGGCTGCGGCAACGGCACGAGCGGTGTCAACGTCCAGACCTTTCCAGACACCTTTCGAATCAGGCATGCCAAAGCCGAAAACACCACCATTGACACCGGCCTGAATAAAGCCCTTTTTCTTGACTGCGTCCAGGTCTTTACCGGCAAAGGCAACGCCTGCGGCCAGCAAGGAAAGAATCATTACCAGTACTGTCAATCTGCTCAGTTTCATCTGTGGACCTCCTCATCGATTGTAGGGTTAGTGAACTGCATTGGACAAGACACTTGTAATACCAATGAAATAGCCTATTAAATATACGTTGTGACCCCCAGCCTGTCAAATGTGAATACGGCATATTGTCGGGCTTTTATTTGCAATCCATTAACAAGGGCAAGTTATTGAAGATGCTGACACTAGCTGCAAAAAAAGGTTATAGCTTCACTACTTAAAGAGTATACGCAATCGTGATTTTACAACAGTGTTCTACT
>JAAXQF010000325.1 GCA_012974435.1 Desulfuromonadales bacterium
TAGGGGTTGCCAGCAAACCCGGACAACACCGCGAGGCCGCGGCGAATCCAGACAGCCGCCATTCTTACTTCGCTTTCCGACACTCCGTTGTGTCTCATGCCGCTCTCCCCATCCAGACTACGTTTTTGCGTTTATAGGATGCGCCGTAGCCATCGGCCTGGGCGCGTTGATCAGCCGTTTGCACTGCGTCGATGATGCTGTTGGTGTCGACCATCGTGCAAAATTGACCCGACACATAAATAAGGGCCACTCGGAACCGTAGGGACTTTTTCATCTCAAACCTCCAACCACTTTAAAAGCCAAGCTTCGTATTTCCGCTTTGCGGTAAAGAGTGCGGACAGACTATTTATCTGACCACTGCTAGACTGGCGGTCGTAGTCGCTGAATGCCTTGTTGGTTGCCGCCTTGTGCCCTTCCTTCTGACACTGGCAGCGTTTCGAAATACCATAGGTTTGATCGGTTGCCTTGCCACAGACACGGTAACCGGCCCCTGGCTCACATCCGCTGACGCACCCCTCGGAACAGTTGTTTTGACAGCTTT
This sequence comes from Desulfuromonadales bacterium, assembly GCA_012974435.1. Taxonomy (GTDB): domain Bacteria; phylum Desulfobacterota; class Desulfuromonadia; order Desulfuromonadales; family BM103; genus M0040. The sequence continues at coordinate 542 of JAAXQF010000325.1, forward strand.
CGCAACTCGGTGCCGTCATGTTGCCCCCTACTCGCTAATCAGTGGAAAGTTTGTTTTAGCCCACTGCTCAAATTCAGATTCAAAATAACCGTCGATCCTTTCGGTAATTTTGCGCAGCGGCGGTGCCGTGCCCTTGCGTCGATGCTCTCGCAACATCTCGTAACAAGCCGTGCGGCCAATACCCAAGCGCTTATGAACCTGCGAAACCCTAATAACCTGAAAAGTCATATTTTCCCCACTTGCAGAACCCAATTAACTTGCTAGGCTGTAGAAGAGATACTTTTTTTAACCCTTTTAAGTTCGGCGCGGGCATGACGCCTAACTGCCTTGGTAGCCTCTTTGCGCAGATTAGTTTTCTCGCCCGCAGGTTTTCCCCTGTTCAGAAGGGGGACTAGCTCAGCCAGATCGTCATGTGCGTCGTCGTCAACGTAAATCGGTCGCGTGTTTTGGCTAGGCATTTCGCTCTCCCTGTAGATGCTTTTTGTTATCCTGGGTTATAGTATGACTACAAATTGCTGCCTGTCAAGCACAAAGGGCAATATATTTTTACTTTTTCGAAACAAAATTGCAACAACTAGTGATCTCAACAGCTTAGCTATTGAAATTTGTACCCACAAAGGGATATTGTTAGTTATGGATAAAATAGAGACCGGGAAAAGGATAAAGGGCCGTCGCCGTGAGTTGAAAATCACCCAAGAGGAGATGGCTGAACGACTGGGAGCCGCACTGGGGGCTGAAGTTAAACTTCCAACTTACAAAGTATGGGAACAGGGACGGTCTTACCCGCCGCCCGAGATACTGCAGAAGATCTGTAAAATATTGGGGATGTCGCTGGGTTATGCCTACACAGGCATAGAGGAGCAGACCGGGACGGTCCTCGAGGGGGCGACCCCCGAGAACATATCAAGGAAGCAATTGACGATTCTCAGCATGTTCGGCTATCTGGAAAAACAGGACCCAGAAGCCTACCACCTGAGTTACGATCATCTGGTGGAGCATTATGTGGCCACTACTCGGGCGGAAACTTCAACTGGAAATATCGTACAAATGCGGCCAGACCATCCACATAAAGCCTGAGAGCATCTTCATCCCTGTCTACGTCTCCCTGGATCAATTGCAAGCCGACTGTGAGCTGCCTGGACAATGCGTCTAGCAGCACCTGCTCATCGGCATTAGAAAATTGGGCCTTACGGGTAATCTGGACGACACAGCGCGCGCAATAGTCGGTCAGTATATCCGCCCCCATGGCAACGGCCAGTCGCGCAGCCGTCTCCGGGTCGACATGGTGACCAGTCTCTATTTCAGAAACTCGCGGTTGATATTTTTTATCCCCGAAAACTTCCACGGCCAGCTTTGTTTGCGACCACCCAAGGGCTATTCTGGCGTCTCGAACCTTTATGGCGAATTTCACTAATGCACCGCTTTCTCCTCCTTTATATATTTTATCGCCCCTGCCGATAATTATGCAACAACAGGGCAACGATTATCGTCCATAACGATACATAAAGGACACTTCTAATGTTTTTTTTTGACAAGCAAGGATATCCTCGGTAACCTTACATTAATTGCATACTTTGCGTAAACACCCATTCAAGGGGGGACCAGACAATGGAAGACTTGCCGATCGATCAATTATCCCAAGAAGAATCCGCACACCTCAAGTTACTGCGCAAGCTCCCCAGAAAAGTAGTGCAACGCGAATACTCCAGTCTACGCAAACGCGCCGTCGTGTATCTCCTGGTGGCCAAGGTGCTGGCCGGGGCCCTGCCTTTTCATCCCTGGATGATCCACCCACTCTTGTAGCATTTGACCCCCATTTTGACCCCCAGACGACAAAAAGGGTTAGCGTGTTAGCGCTAACCCTTTGTTTTTAATGGCGACCCCGGGGCGATTCGAACGCCCGGCCTGCCGCTTAGGAGACTCTTTTTTGCTGTCTCATACCTGTTCACTGGGGTTCGATTATGGCCAGAACCTCTTGCATTGTCAATGGTTTACCCGTATTCTTTTGTCATGGCTGTTCGCTGGTGTTCGCTGTTGTTCGGAGTGCATTTGACCCCCATTTTGACCCCCGGAGCCTTCATGACCAAAAAACCGTTCACCGACATCACTATAAAAAAGCTCAAACCGCAAGACGATCGCTACGATATTTACGAGGGTGGCGGACTCTGCGTGCGCGTTTTCCCCACGGGTAAGAAAATCTTCCGCTACCGCTATATGCTCGATGGCAAGGCACGGACAATCACGCTCGGGCAATATCCTTATATCACACTCGCCGACGCCAGACAGCAAAAACGCGACATTGAATCGGCCAGGGCGCGTGGTGAAGATCCGGCAGCCGACAAGCGGGCAGCTAAGGACTCAACTTTTGGTGCGCTGGCGGAGCTCTATTTTCAACTTGAAGGTATCAAGCTGGCCGATAAGGGTAAGGAGATCCAGCGGGTCCTCAAGAAAGACGTTATCCCCGTGATCGGGACTATGCCGGTCGGCACTATCAAACGACCAGACATCACCCAGATTCTCGACAGCGTGACTGCTCGCGGCAATACGCGCCAGGTCAACATCACGCTTGAGAATATCGCCAGGGTTTTCAACTGGGGCCTAAATCGTGGTTGGCCGGGGCTTGAGATGCCGCCGACCTTCAAGATGAGCAAGCCCTTCGCTGATGCGGAACGGGACCGGGTATTGTCGCCGGATGAAATGCGCCAGGCATGGTACGGAATCGAAAAAGGCAAGATGTCTACGGCGATGATTGACGCAATCCGCCTGATCCTTGTTACCGCCCAGCGCCCCGGCGAATGCCTCGGCCTACACTTTGAGGAGATCGATGGTCACTGGTGGACGATCCCGGCAGACAAGACCAAGAACAAGCAGACTCAGCGGGTGTATCCTGTCTCTTATACACATCT
>JAAXQF010000475.1 GCA_012974435.1 Desulfuromonadales bacterium
ATATATCTCATATATCGCAGAAAGCTAGAAGACTTCATTTTATTTTAAGCCCCGGGTAGATTACTGGCTGGTATAATATTAGAGAGGACAATCAGGTACTAACTTTGGAGCGATGGGTACAAATTGATGAACAAAGGCTATCGACTACTCGAACACACTGCAGACATGGGTATAGAAGCCCGTGCAGAATCCTGCCCGAAAGTGTTGGAGGAAATGGCCAGAGGGTTGACGATGATTTTATTTGGCGACAGCCCCGTTTCGGCAAGCGTCGTCACAGAGATCCATCTGCGCGAGGAAGATTCTGTTGAGCTTATGGTGGCATGGCTTAACGAGATCCTGTACTGGTGCGAACAGAACAACCTGGTTCCGGTGGAAACTCGGATCGATGCTCTCGAAGAAAGCGAGTTGTGGGCGACTCTCTCGGGTGAACCCTTTGACCAGAAACGTCATCACGTTGAGCGACAGGTCAAAGCGATCACTTATTATCAGGCTTGTCTGGAAGAGACCTCTGGTGCCTGGCACGCCAAAGTTTACGTTGACCTCTAGGAATTTCATGGCGATTAAGGTTCAACAAATTGACTCCTACCGCTGGCGCATTCCCCGCGAAGGCGCCATGCGGACCGACGGCTTGGTTTTCGCCTCTCCGGCTATGATGCAGGATCTGCGTCGTGAGCAAGCTCTTGAACAGGTCTGCAATGTCGCAACCCTGCCCGGAATCGTTGGCCCTTCCATGGCCATGCCCGACATTCACTGGGGGTATGGTTTCCCGATCGGCGGAGTCGCCGCCTTTGATGCCGAGCATGGGATCGTCTCTCCCGGCGGAGTCGGCTACGATATAAACTGTGGCGTACGCCTCTTGCGAAGCAATCTGAACGCGGAGGAAATCCGCCCCCATCTCGATCGTCTTGCGGATGCACTCTACCGCAACATCCCAACCGGAGTCGGTTCTCATCACAGTGATTTCAAACTCTCGATTGCAGAGGAGAAGCGCGTGCTCACCAAGGGTGCTGCCTGGTCGGTAGAGCAGGGCTTCGGCGATAAGAACGAGCTGGATTATATTGAAAATCACGGCACGATCGCCGGGGCCAATACGGAGAAAGTTTCGGAACGTGCTCTTGAGCGGGGTCGATCGCAACTCGGCACTCTGGGCAGTGGCAACCACTTTTTGGAAATACAGCAAGTCGAAGAGATTTACGACGAGGAGGCCGCCGCAGTTCTCGGACTTTATCCTGACCAGGTGACTGTCAGCATCCACACCGGTAGTAGAGGCCTTGGGTACCAGGTCTGCGATGACTATCTCAAGATCATGCTCAAAGCTGCACGCAAGTACGGTATTACTCTCCCTGACCGACAGCTCTGTTGTGCGCCCTTGCAGAGCGATGAAGCGCGTGATTACATGGCGGCCATGGCCTGCGCCGCCAACTATGCTTTCGCTAATCGACAGATGATTACTTCCAATGTGCGAGAAACCTTCGAAGAGGTCTTGGGTAAAGGTCCTGCTGATCTGCGCATGGCGACTATCTACGATGTCTGCCATAATATTGCCAAGTGGGAGAAACACACCATCAGCGGTCAAGAGCGCAAACTCTGCGTACACCGTAAGGGCGCAACGCGGGCTTTTCCACCAGGTCACAAAGAGATTCCAGTAGCTTATCAGTCGATCGGACAACCGGTGCTGATCCCGGGTGATATGGGCCGTTATTCTTACGTCTTGACTGGTACCGCTGGTGCTTACGAGGAAACCTTCGGCTCCTCTTGTCATGGCGCAGGACGTGTTCTCTCGCGTCATGCGGCAAAAAAAGCCGCTCGGGGTCGGGATATTGTCGGCGAACTGGCAAAACAGGGGGTTGTGGTGCGGGCCGCTGGGCGAGCGACCCTAGCGGAGGAGATGCCTGAGGCCTACAAGGATGTTGCAGATGTTGTCCAGGTGGTTGAACAGGCGGGATTAGGCCGTATCGTGGCAAGGCTGAAACCGATGGCAGTAGTTAAGGGATAAGATCCGGAGCGCGGAACGTGGCACGAGGTCCGCGGAAATCCAAACCAAAGGATTAAGGCTATGAAGGTTTTTCTCACCGGCGGAACAGGATTTGTTGGCAGTGAAGTGTTACGGCAGCTGGTATCGGCCGGCCATAGCGTGCGAGCCTTGGTGCGAGAGGGCTCTGAAGACAAATTGGCCGTGACTGATGGGGTGGAGATCCATTCTGGCGATATTACCGATGCTGCCAGCCTGGTCGGTGCTCTTGAAGGTTGTGACGCGGTGATCCATCTGGTCGGCATTATTAGGGAGTTCCCGCGGCGTGGCGTCACATTTAAAAAAATGCACGTCAAGGGCACCGAAAATGTCCTGGAGGCAGCTGAGGAACAAGGCGTCAGTCGTTACCTGCATATGAGCTCGAACGGCACCCGTGAACGCAGCAATACAGGCTATCACCGCACCAAGTGGCAAGCTGAGGAGTCTGTTCGTAACAGCAATCTTGAGTGGACGATCTTTCGCCCGTCGTTGATCTTTGCACAGGGTAGTGAATTCGTTCATATGCTCTCAGAGGTCATTCGCAGACTACCCGTTGTGCCGGTAATCGGCGATGGGCAATATCGCATGCAGCCGGTGGCCCTGAAAGAGGTGGCGTCAACTTTTGTCAAAGCTTTGGAGATGCCGGAAACAATAAACAAAATTTATCATCTTGGTGGCGGCGAAAGTTACAGTTATGATGAGATCCTTGACCTGACTTCACAGGCCATGGGCAAGGGCCTTGTCACTAAAATTCACCAGCCGCTCTTTATGATCAAACCGATAATCAAGGTGATGCAGATTAGTGAGCATTTTCCTATTACCAGCGACCAGCTCACCATGCTTGTCGAAGGAAACGTTTGTGGCCCGGAGGAATGGCAGGAGGCTTTCGGACTGAAAGCGACGAGTTACGCCGAGGGCATCGGCGAATGTTTTCAGACCAGTCGTTAGCATGCTGTCCATAACCGGGCAGGAATTATCTTACCCGGTGACGGGCCGTATCTTTGACCTTGTCGACAGACTGGTGTAGAATTTCGCCATCTTAGTATGAAACTTTGGGGGGCTTTGATGGAAACGAATTCAGGTGCAAAGCAAGACGGAAATCCAAGGAAATCCATGAAGGCAGAGCTGCGTGTTTACTATGGGCCCTCTCAAAAAATGGTGCTTTACGGTTTTAGTGTGGATATGAGCAGCGGCGGGCTTTTCCTCCAAACGGAAACCCTGTTTTCTGTCGATGAAAAAGTTATGCTCAGCTTCACGTTGCCGGATGCAGACAAAATCGTGAACTGTAGCGCAAAGGTTGCTTGGGTAAACCTGAAAGACGAGCCGAAGAAACCCGATCTTCCCGCTGGTATTGGTCTCCAGTTTTTAAATCTGTCCTCAGAATACCTGATGTCAATTCAAAGTCTTTTGAAAAATGATGGAGTGAAATCAATCAGTAAACCGGAAAAATAGTTTGAGAG
>JAAXQF010000242.1 GCA_012974435.1 Desulfuromonadales bacterium
CCAGTAGGCGTAGAGGTGCTCGACAACATCCAGGGTCGGTTCGAAAAGCAGCGCTGTTATAGCAATTCCGATTTCAAGCAGGGCATATGTTTTAAGCAGGTTCGAATCTCGATCTGAATAGCGCCCAAGGAGAAAGCTACCGAGCGCCAAGCCTGCCATGAAGGTCGCTGCAACCACGCTGACTGCAATCATGGTGTTGCCGAAAGTTAACGAGAGATACTTTGACCAAAGAATTTCATAGACAAGAGCGCAACTGCCGGACAGTGAAAAGATTAAATAGATAAACCTTTTGTGGAACACCGAAACTTCCATACAGACCCCGTCCCCAGAAAAACAATAAATTTACATTAATTAGCTAATGCAAATAATACACCTTCTCTAATGCATACACAAGGAATCACAAAGGAAACACCGAACTCACGTTTAATGCCTATTAAAATACGGGGCTAGAACCCAAACAAAGGGAATACGTCCTTACACCAAAACAGTAAGAGCTGAAATCATAAAGACCAACGCAAAGACGCTAAGAAAAGCCAAGAAAGGCGCAAAGGCTGACTATTCTCGCTTTTTGAAGTGTTTTTCTTTGCGGGCCTTCTCTACCCCCTCCCGCCTTTGCGCTAAATCTTTACAACCTTTGTTTGGGTTATAAGTCCGTTTAAATAACAGAAAAGCCCATTCCTACTTAACCGGACACTCAATGATGATTTATTGAAGTGAGACACCCTCCGGTTGATCAAAAGCCGATTCAAGTTGTATTCCCTAGCTAAAACACTGACATTATTATTTTTTTAACTGAGGTCCGGTCAGTAGGGAAATTGTATAAACATGGATCCCATCGACTTTTGGAAAAGCATAGAGCGAACTACATTATTTGGAAATTTTCAACGAGTGTCTTGGCACATGAAGCTGTCGCCAAGTCTATAGGGAGTGGAACCTCACCGTGGCCGTCCAGCAAGTTGCATATCAACAGATAGAGTTCTTTTCCCAGGATTTCGATCAAAGAAAACTTTTACAGATCTAAGTTTTACCAAGATTTTGCCGTTGCAGAAGGGCAAGGAATATATGTAATAATGGTGATCAACTGTCGTCATCATGGGGCACCGGCAAATCAGCATAGAAGGTCAACAGCAACCGTTGAACTGACATAGCCAAATGATATGGAGGGAAATCGTTAGCACACAGAATTCGTACAGAAAAGGAATGAAAGACAAGAATGTCCATTAATGCCGAGGATGTTTTTATTGAATGTCGATCGATGGGTGAGGAAGTAATAACCACGTTTTAATCGATATTGTCTTTCTGTTACAAATTTCAATCAAAAGACACATCACAAAAAAGGGGCGCCTCGAAAGGCGCCCCTTAGTGTTTTGCATATGAGCTGTTGGATTAGATACCAGCAGCTTCTTCCAGCATTGCAGTCGTAACTGACTTAGGACGCTCGATGCCGTAGCCGAGAGCGCGGTCCCAAGTGATGTTGGCGAGGCAGCCAAGTGCGCGGCCGATACCGAACAGAACGGTGTAGAACTCGTACTGGGTAACGCCGTAGTACCACTGGATGACGCCGGACTGTGCGTCGACATTTGGCCAGGGGTTCTTGGCTTTGCCGTGCTCGGTGAGTACGCCAGGAGCAACTTCAAAAATCATCCGGACCAGCTGGAACAGTGGGTAATCTTTGAGGCCTTCGGTCTTCATGCAGAACTCACGCTGCGAGGTGTAGCGAGGGTCGGTCTTACGCAGAACGGCATGGCCGTAACCTGGAATAACCTGACCGCTGTTGAGAGTCGCCCAGAGTGCTTCCTTGAGTTTCTCTTCGGTTGGAACTTCGCCACCGAGCTCTTCCATGAAGTTCTGGGTCCAGCGAAGAACTTCCTCGTTTGCCAGACCGTGCAGAGGACCAGCCAGGCCGCCCAGGCCAGCGCTGTATGCGTAGTAGGCATCGGACAAGGCCGAAGCAACCAGGTGAGTCGTATGGGCAGAGACGTTGCCTGACTCATGGTCAGAGTGGAGGATGAAGTACATACGGGACACATCCTTGTAATCATCGCTCTGACCGATCATGTGAGCGAAGTTGCCGCCCATGTCGAGGTTAGGATCAGCAGCAATCTGGTCGTTGTCCCGATACTTCTTGTTGTAGATGTAAGCACCGATAGGACCAAGCTTGGCCATCATGTTGGTGCAATCTTCGTACATATCTTCCCAGCAGGTCATCTTGTTGAACTTGCCGTCACGGTAGTTCTTAGCGAACACAGAATCTCGCTGCATAGCAAGGACGGCGCTGGAGAACATGGCCATTGGATGTGAATCATCAGGCAGGGCGTCGAGCACATCAAAAACGTACTGAGGAACTACGGAATTCTTCTGCCATTCCGCGACAACTTCCAGGGTCTGCTCCATAGTAGGAACGTCGCCAGTGAAAAGCATGTACCAGAAACCTTCTACGTAGGGATATTCGCTGCCGGGAACTTTTGGCAGTGCATCAAAGGTCTCAGGAATGGTCAAGCCACGGAAACGGATACCTTCGAAGGGGTCGAGGTAAGAGATATCGGTAACCAGGCACTTAACGCCACGGGCACCACCGATAGCCTGAGCGATGGTAACATCACCCAATTTCACATCACCGCATTGCTTCACCAGTTTGGTGATCCGAGGACGATGTGCATCAATTTTCTGACTCAGAACTTTTTTCAGTGTAGACATAATTCTCTCTCCTTTGGGAAATGATATGGTGGCGGGTCAAAAGGCCCACCAGAGTAAAACTGTCCCTTGTTTACCTAACAACTAACTGTCAAATGACAAATCATCCCGCTAACAAATCGATCTTTGGTGCGTTGAACCCGCACCTGAGAAAGATTAATGCGGCGGGAGAAATAATTAGAGCCGACAAAGAGTAAATCATGCTTGTGATTCTTTACCCTTTATCATTTCCAAATAACGTTCTAACAAGTCACCCCTGAACTGTCAAGCCGATTTTGTATACAGTATGCGATTTCTTTTTTCCATACGGAGACATTTATCTTTTGCATTACAACTTTGTCATGCTAAAATGCTCAAAAAATAGGCATAAATTCATGTATATCGGCTCCCTTAAACTCAAGAATCCCATCTTTTCTGCGCCTATGGCGGGCATCTCTGACCTGCCTTACAGGCTCATCATGAAGCGCCATGGCGCCGCACTGGTCTATTCTGAAATGATCAGCGCTAATGGCCTCTTCTACAGTGGGAAAGCCACTCGGAAGCTCCTCCAGTCCTCTCCAGAAGAGCACCCTCTTGCAGTGCAACTCTTCGGAGACACTCCGGAAAGACTCGCTGAAGCGACTAAGCAGGTAGAAGAATATGGTGAGTTGATCGATCTCAACCTCGGTTGTCCAGTACGTAAGGTTATCCGCTCTGGAGCAGGCAGCGCCCTTCTACGTGAACCGGAGAAGGTCGCACGCATCGTCGCTGCGGTGCGTCGCGCAACAACACGACCGCTGACAGTCAAAATCAGGTCTGGCTGGGACCACGATTCTGTCAACTTTACCGAGATTGCCCGTATCGCCGTTGAAGAAGGCGTAGATGCCATCACCCTGCACCCACGTACACGCTCTCAGATGTTCGGTGGTTCTGCAGACTGGACACAGATAAAAGCATTAAAAAAGGCAGTCTCCGTACCGGTTATTGGCAGCGGAGACCTCTTTTCTGCAGAGTGTATTAAAACCATGTTTGAGCAGACTGGATGTGATGCGGTCATGATCGGTCGTGGCGGCTATGGCAACCCCTGGATCATTCAACAGGCCCTTGACCAGCTCGCAGACAAGCCGGAAACCCAACCGAGCACAGAAGAACGTTTTGCCATCGCCAAAGAACATTTGAGGCTTTGTCTGGAGACATTCGGCCCACAAAAAACATTGGGCCACATGCGCAAGCACCTCTGTTGGTATGTCCGAGGCATGGAGAAATCTTCAGGCTTTCGCTCCGGTATCAACCAGACACGAACAATTGATGAGATGAGCACCCTGCTCGAAAATTTCTTTAGCTCTTCACAAGAAGTGATGCCCAAAGATGATTAGCCCTGAACCTTCTCCCGATACCGGCTCTACTCTCTACGCCAGGATCCTGGAGAACATGAGCGTTCTTCCAGACAAATGACCGGCCAGCACTACGACGTCCTTTTCAAAGGCCAGGAGACACTCCTCTACCTGATCAAGGTTGCTCTCAACGAAAGTCGCTCCATCACCGACGACGAGGGCCTTTACCTGCACAGGACTAACGCATCTCCCCTGCCGGTCAATGCTTACGCCGCTCCGATCTATGCCAATCGCGGCAACCAAGACGGCGCAGTCATAATCATCCGTGATCTGTCCCGTATCAAGGAACTGGAAGGAACACTGCGGCGAGCTGACCGCCTGTCAATTTTAGGGACCCTGGCGGCAGGACTGGCTCATGAGATAAAAAACCCGCTAGGAGGCATTAAGGGCGCCGCCCAACTCCTTGCCATGGAGCTGCCAGAAGAAAACTCTCTGCAGGACTACACGCGAATCATGGTCAAAGAAGTGGATCGGATTAATTTCATTATTGAAGAGCTCATGGAACTGGGCAATCCACGCACACCGGAATTTACTGAAGTCGATCTGACCAAAATTCTTGACGATATTGTCTTATTGCAACGCGAGGCTGCTCGTAACCAGAACACAAAGTTCACCTTAAGGTTCGACCCCAGCATTCCGCCGGTCCAAGGAGACGAAAGCCTGCTGACCCGGCTCTTCCTGAATCTCATAAAGAATGCGCGTGAGGCCATATCCCATGATGGCGAGGTTACGATCGAAACAAGGATTGCCTCGAGCTACCATATGACCGGTCCGGGCAGGCGCTCATCACCAATGGTGGATATTACAATCAGCGATACCGGCTGTGGCATCGCTGCCGATGAAATGGAGCGCATCTTCACGCCTTACTTCACCACCAAAATCAAAGGCAGTGGCCTGGGTCTGGCAATTTCGCAAAAAATTATTGAAGACCACAATGGCCTACTAAAAATTGAGAGTACCCCTGATGAGGGGACCACTATGACTGTTTCATTACCGCTACGCCGTTAGCGAGTTTTTTTCAAGGAGTGTCACACATGTCGATCAAACGAATTCTGGTTGCAGATGACGAAGAAAGTATCCGTTGGGTGCTTTCCAAATCCTTAACCAAACAGGGCTACCAGGTTGATCTGGCCAAAGACGGCAAAGAAGCGTTGCTGATGAGCAGAAAACAGAGCTATGACCTGGCGGTCCTCGACATAAAAATGCCAGGGATCACCGGATTAGAGCTCTTAAGCAAGTTCCAGGAAGAATGCCCCCAAGCGCTGATCGTTATCATGACAGCAGAATCCTCCATGAAGAATGCCGTGGAAGCAATGAAACGCGGCGCCTACGATTACCTGACCAAGCCTTTTGACCTCGACGCCCTTGATGCCATCATCTTCAAGGCGCAGAAGGCTTCAAAGGTCTCTGCCGAAGTGTCTGTTCTTAAACAGGAGATCAAGGACCATTATCAGCTGGAGAGAACCATTATCGGCCAGAGCCAGCCAATGCAGAAGATTTACAAAACCCTTGGCAAAATAGCACCATCAGACATAACGATTCTCATTTACGGTGAAAGCGGCACCGGTAAGGAGTTGATCGCCAGGGCGATCCACTTCAACAGTCCTCGCCTTGGTAAACCTTTCATCGCGCTCAACTGCGCCGCGATACCTAGAGAGCTCCTTGAAAGCGAACTGTTCGGCCATGAAAAAGGTGCCTTCACCGGTGCAACAGAAAGGAAGATTGGTAAATTTGAGCAGGCCAATGACGGCACTATATTCCTTGATGAAATCGGCGACATGCCTCTGGAGTTGCAAGCCAAACTGTTAAGAGTCCTGCAGGAAAAGGAAGTGACCCGCACCGGAGGCAACACAACGATTAAGATCAACACCCGCATTGTTGCAGCAACCAATCAGGACCTTAAGAGCAAAGTGCAACAGAAAGAGTTTCGTGAAGACCTCTACTATCGTTTGAATGTGGTTCCACTTGAGCTCCCCGCACTGCGTGATCGGCGCGAAGACATCCCAAACCTTGCAGACTATTTCCTGGCCAAAGCCCATCAGGAATATGCTTCTCCGGCAAACGGCTTTGCGAAAGAAGCGATGGACCTGCTTTGCAGTTATGATTGGCCAGGCAACGTTCGCGAGCTTGAGAACGCGATCCAGCGAGCCTCACTGCTCTCGCCCGACGCGCTGCTCAACGCTGCAGACTTTCCCGACCTGACGTCGGGACAAGGCTCCAGCAGCAATGGCACCTCGCTAGAGGCATTGATCACACAGAAGCTACAGAGCTCTCTCACGCAAATCGACCTGCAGGACATGGACAACCTTTACGAAATGGTGCTGCACCAGATGGAACGACCTTTGATCAACATTGTTCTGGAAAAAACACGCGGCAACCAGGTAAAGGCCGCCGAAGTACTCGGCATCAACCGCAACACACTGCGCAAGAAGATCAAAACTCTCGACATCACTGCTAAACGCAACTAGTGCCGCGTCAACGACAAACTGACGCATCCAACTTGCTCTTTTCCGCACCTGTTTCGTTATGTCTTAAGCCACGTAGTTACCACTATGTGACTCAAGACATACCTTGCTGGCACAAAAAATTACGGCGTTGTATTTACGTCATTTCATCATTGACACGACACTAGTCACATTATTCAACAGATCAAGAATATCGAAACGGCGCTCAATGACTGAGCGCCGTTTCGGTTTCCTTCTCTACTTTATCTCCTGTCCATGCAATGCTATCTTAATGGTTATGCAACAGCCAAGCAGCATCCAACATACTAAAAGCTTGCCGGCAGTATCGATTATTGTTGCTATGACCAGCGAACGGGTCATTGGCAACCAACAGGGTTTGCCCTGGCATCTTCCTGAGGATTTGCAGCTATTCAAACGCAAGACCCTTGGAAAAACTGTCATCATGGGACGCAAAACCCATCAGTCAATAGGCCAGCCACTGCCGGGACGCCACAATATTGTTTTGAGTCGAGCACCTGTAACCTTAGCAGGCGTACAAGTCTGCAGAAGCTTTATAAAGGGATTGACTGAGGCCGCCCGTCATAGACAGCCGATCTTCGTGATCGGCGGAGCAGAGCTCTACAAAAAAGCCTTACCGGTCGCATCTGAGTTACATATCACCTGGGTGGAAGAAAACGTAGAGGGAGACATTTTTTTTCCAGCCTTCGATATTAATGACTGGAGAGTTCTCAACGTCACAGAACATTCAGGATTCAATCATATCCATTATCAACGTATCAATACCTAGGACCTTAATGACTTGAGTGATTGTACATGGCTGCCCGGCTCGACGGCTTTGGGTAGCACACACGAAAGGAAAATGAAATGGAAGAGACCAATATTGAGCGCGCCAGCGTGGCCGCTCTTGACGAGATCCTGGGGAAAAGCTTTCCGGTCCTGGATCATGGCCACGTAAGGATCATTGATTACATGGGCGATGATGCCGCAATCGTACAAGCGGCAAGGGTTTCGTACGGAGCGGGGACAAAACAAGTCCATGAAGACCGTGGATTGATTCGTTACCTGCTGCGCAACGCACACACGACTCCTTTCGAGATGTGCAAGCTCAAGCTTCATATCCGTGTACCGATGGACTGCTGGCGGCAGTGGATACGTCATCGCACTGCATCTGTCAATGAGTACAGCACACGTTACTCTGAGGCAATCTCCGACCAGCAAGGGACCCTGCCCGGTGAATGGCGTCTCCAGACGACTCAAAACAAACAGGGCAGCGAAGGCTTCCTTGACCTCGACCTGGGCAAGGAGTTGACCAAAAGTGAGGAGATTTTTCACCAGTCCGCGAGGGATTTATACCAATCGCGGATTGAATCGGATGTGGCCCGCGAGCAGGCCCGCAAAGACCTTCCCCTTTCAACTTACACGGAAGCCTACTGGTCGATTGACCTGCACAATCTCCTGCACTTTCTCATGCTGCGTATGGACAACCATGCGCAAACCGAAATCCGTCAATATGCAACAGTGATCGGAGAAGAAATCGTCGCCCGCTGGGTTCCCTTTGTCTGGGAGGCCTTCAGGGACTACAGGTTGAACGCTACGAGACTTTCCGGGCCTGAGACGGAGCTTATGAGGTTACTGATTGCACAGGATCAACCTGCGGCAAAAGAGTGGCTAAGAGAACATGGCTGGGTCAGCTTAAAGGACGGCAAGAAATCAAGAGAAGCGAAGGAACTCGAAGTCAAACTGGAGGCATTGGGGCTACGACTTCCCTGAAAAAATCAGGAGTAGGCACCCAACAAAAAAGCCGGCCATTTCTGGCCGGCTTCAAGCTGCATAATCATCACTACGTTCTGATTTGCTCTCAAAACGCGTGAACTCCCCAAGAAAAGTCAACTGCTCTATTCCAAGGGGTCCGTTTCTCTGTTTACCGATGATCACCTCGGCGCTGCGCTCGTGATTTTCTCCACAGCTGTTGTCTCGCTTTTTACAGGCGTCGCAGTATACCGTCTCACGATAGAGGAACATAATGACGTCGGCGTCCTGCTCAATCGCGCCCGATTCACGTAAATCGGAAAGGATGGGTCGTTTGTCAGTACGACTCTCAAGAGAGCGGTTCAGCTGCGACAAAGCGATTACCGGCACATCGAGCTCTTTGGCCAGCGCCTTGAGTGATCGTGAGATCTCTGAGATCTCCTGCTGACGGCTTTCAGTGTTCTTGCCAGTCATCAACTGCAAATAGTCAACGACGATCAGCCCAAGATTGCTTTCCGCTTTAAGACGACGAGACTTGGCACGAACTTCCAGAACGCTGATAGAGGGGGTATCATCGATATAGATCGGAGCCTCAGCGATAATCCCGGCAGCATTGACCAGGGTTGGAAATTCCGATTGAGCGAGTTTGCCGGTTCGAACGCGCCCGGACTCAATACGGGCAACTGAGCAAAGCAGACGCTGGACAAGCTGTTCCTTACTCATTTCCAAGGAGAAAACCAGTGAAGTCACAGGTTTACTTGAATGCATGGACGCGTACTCAACGAGATTGAGACAGAAGGCCGTTTTGCCCATTGAGGGACGCGCGGCAACAATAACCAAGTCACCACCCTGCATACCTGAAGTCATAGTGTCGATATCTTTAAAACCGGTCGGTACACCCGTGATCAGCTCTTTACGACTGTAAAGCCCTTCAATCGTCTTGATCGTGTTCTTAACGATATCCTTGGTCGCATAGTAAGACTGCTTGGTCTTCATATTCGCGATTTTGAAAATCTCGCCTTCGGCCCAATCAAGAGAGGTCTCAACTTCACCGCCCTCATAACCTCTGCTGGCAATCTCGGTCGCGACCTTGATCAATTGGCGAGCGATGGCCTTCTCTTTAACAATTTTACAGTAGTAGGTGATGTTGGCCGCGGTCGGCACGTAATCGACAAGAGTTGCCAGGTAGGAACTGCCACCAACTTCCTCGAGAGCATCCTGAGTCTTCAGGATGTCGGTCAAGGTGACTAGGTCAGCGGGCTCATTGCGTTCATACAGAGCGATCAACCCATTAAAGATTTTACCGTGGGAGGCTCGATAGAAGTCTTCTGGACGCAGAGATTCCAAAGCCCTGCTCAGGGCCTCGTTCTCCAATAGGATTCCCCCCAGAACAGACATTTCTGCTTCCAGGTTCTGGGGTGGCAGGCGATGTTCAGCGCGATCTTGCACGTTCGCCCTCTAGGGAAAAGAGGGACCTGCACGAGAGCAGGTCCCTGAAGTCAATTACAGCTTTTGCTCTTAAGCGTCTGCAGGTTTCTCTGCAGGTTTCTCTGCAGGTTTCTCTGCAGGAGTCTGAACGGCTGCAGGTACCGGCTTAGCATCTTCACTGATGACATTAATCTTAACGATGGCATTAACACCAGCATTCAGTTTGATATCAACCGCATGCTCACCAAGCTCTTTAATCGGCTGCTCGAGCAGGATTTTGCGTCGATCGATTTCAATGCCCTGGGCAGCGAGGCTTTCAGCGATTTCCATAGAGGTTACCGAACCGAACAGCTTGCCTTCTTCGCTTGCTTTATGCACAAAAGTACACTCAACAGCCTCAATCCGGGCCTTAACGTCAGCAGCTTCCTGGCTCAGTTTCTCCGCCTTGCGATTCAACTGGCGCTTGTGATGCTCAAGTTCTTTGAGCTTAGCCTCACTCGCCTCAACGGCCATCCCCTGAGGGACCAGGTAATTACGACCGTAACCAGGCTTGACATTGACCACTTCACCAATGGTCCCGAGATTTTTAACATTTTCAGTCAGAATGACATCCATCTTTTTATCCTCCCAAAATCTTTATGATTCAGGTTCTTTTGGTTTGCGAAAATCAGCCCACAAGTCAAATACGCCAATTCCAGTGACAACCATCGGTAACGGATTAACCAACGTAACCAGCAGGTAGCCGACTGTTCTGATGATCGGCGAAAAAGCCTTGCGGCGAAAAAAACAATCGATAACAGCCAGACCTTGCAGAAAATAGACCGGCAACAGAATCACCAGCAGGTTCAGAGCAAAGGTTCCAGCTATCCCTTCAACAAATGCAACCAGGAAACCGGAAGTTATCAGTATCCAGACCAGCCATTCAGGTGACTTCCACTCGGGAAAGGCTCTGCCTGGGACAGTATAACGACCTCGTGCCAACAGTGACAGCATAAAGACCTCCTGCATGATCGTCGTGGTCTGGACAATTTCCTTGCCGATCAGATCACTCACTGTTACCAAGGGCGACTGTCCGGAGACAGCTGAGACAACCAGCAAGCCGCAAAGGCTGGCCGCGACCATGGCCCACAAAACAGCGACTGCAGCCTTGTCCCAAGCGAACCCTCGGTTCAACAACCATGGTAACGCAACGCCCGGAATACCAAACTGAACCAGGTACATGACTGACGAAGCTGAATCCGCTGTCAGCAGGACCAAGAACGCAGTCAATGCGACTGTCACTCCTGCAGCTGCTGAGCCAACACGCATTCCAACAAAAGCTGCCGGTAGAGGCGTGAAGAGGTTCACTGCAACAGCAGCAAAACCCAGAGCGGCAAAGGTCCCGAACAACGCATACCCGGCTATCGTGCCGAGTAAAACGTAAAGTCCTCGCTGCATCATCGAGCTAGCGCTGCGATGAACCCCTCTCGAGAGAGTGGCTTGCTGTGAAAGGAAGCAACGCGATATTACGCGCGCGCTTGATTGCTTCGGTCAATTTTCTCTGATGATCCGAACAGGTACCGGAAATCCGCCGTGGAGTGATCTTGCCACGCTCGGAAATAAAATAACGCAGGGAACGGATATCTTTGTAGTCGATCGTTGCTTTCTTATCGGCACAGAAACGGCAAACTTTACGACGACCATAACGCCGACGGGGTCCACTGCTGCGATTTCCTTCATATGCCATGACTATATCTCCTTCTTCATCGTTTTAAGGTTGATTCGAATGTTAGGATTCTTCTGTTGATTCCTCGGCAGCAGCTTCAGCTTCTGCAGGAACTTCGGTGGCAGCTTCGGTCGCCTCAGCATCTTCTGCAGGGGCTTCTTCGGGTGCAGCCTCAACAACAGGGGGCGCCACGTAACCACCTTCCAGAATAACGGTCTGGAACTTGATTACCTTTTCGTCGATGCGCATGCGGCGCTCGTACTCGGCAATAACAGTCGGCTCGGCGTCAAAGATCACCAGAACGAAACAGCCTTTAGACTGCTTCTTGACCATGTAGGCCAGTGTCCGGGTTCCCCAATTTTCTACTTTGAGAACGTCAGCAGCCTGATCAGACAAGATCGTTTTGTACTTGTCGATGAGAGCAACCTGATCGTCCCCGATAACTTCCGGGTGTACGATGAAGATTGATTCGTAGGTTCGCATAAAACCTCCTCTTGAGTTATTAGCCCCGCCAAGCGGAGCAAGGAGCGGAAGCATCCAGTATGCTTCCTTCTAAAGAACTTTGTTTTCTACCACACCCCGTACCACGAGGCAATGGATTTTTATCAAAACAGAACACAGCCGACACGGAGTTATCCTGCCGCCGTCTCCGGTTCCTGTAGCCTGACTACTTAAACGTTAAAACGGAAATGCATGACATCTCCATCTTTGACAATATATTCCTTGCCTTCAAGGCGCATCAAGCCTTTTTCCTTGGCTCCCGCTTCACCTTTTGAAGAGACAAAATCTTGGTAGCCGATTACCTCAGCACGAATAAAACCCTTCTCAAAATCAGTATGAATCACTCCAGCAGCCTGCGGAGCACGAGCCCCTTCACTGACAGTCCAGGCCCGGACTTCCTTGACCCCTGCGGTAAAGTAAGTAATCAGGCCCAACAAGCGGTAACCAGCATGAATCATCCGGTCAAGACCCGCTTCATCAAGGCCGAGTTCACTGAGAAATTCTGATTTTTCGTCATCGGCCAGTTCAGCAATCTCTGACTCTATTTTGCCGCAGATAATAACGATTTCAGCCCCTTCATTTGCAGCATGTTCCTTGAGACGATCAACAAATGGGTGCTCACCGGCAAGATCATCTTCTGAGACATTGGCCACATAGAGAACCGGCTTCGCTGTTATCAGGCATAGTTCGCCCAGTGGAGCCCATTGTTCAGCATTCAGGTCGGCATTGCGGGCAGGCTGCCCACTGTCGAGACATTTTTGCACCTTCTCCAGAAGAGCCATTTCTTCCTGCATCTTCTTGTCGCCGCTCTTTGCCTGTTTACCGACACGGTTGAGACGCTTCTCAACAGTATCCAGGTCAGTCAGGTTGAGCTCCGTCTGTATCACCTCAACATCGCGTAACGGGTCGATACTGCCATCAACGTGCACGACGTTCTCATCCTCGAAACAGCGCACAATATGAGCAATGGCATCAACTTGACGAATGTGCCCCAGGAACTGGTTACCCAAGCCTTCACCGCGACTCGCCCCTTTTACCAGGCCGGCGATGTCGACAAACTCCATGGCCGTCGGCAACACCTGCTGTGGATTGACAATGTCAGACAGCTCAACAAGCCGCTGATCGGGAACTGTTACGATCCCAATATTCGGCTCAATGGTGCAGAACGGATAATTGGCCGCTTCTGCGCCAGCAGAGGTGATCGCGTTAAAGATGGTCGACTTGCCAACATTAGGCAGGCCAACGATGCCGCATTTGAATCCCATAATTCCTCTATCTCTGTAAATAACGATAGCCGGGGCACAGGCCCCGGCTATCATTACACTTATTTATAGCGTCTGAGTTAGGCCAGTAGTGGCGCAATAACCAGAGCAACAACACTCATCAACTTGATGAGGATGTTCATGGCCGGACCGGACGTATCTTTAAAGGGGTCGCCGACGGTGTCGCCGATAACTGCAGCTTCATGAGCAGTACCGCCCTTCTCTTCGCCATCAATCTTGCCTTGCTCGATGAACTTTTTAGCGTTGTCCCAGGCACCACCGCCGTTTGACATCATCAGCGCCAGTAGCACACCAGCTACTGTAGCACCAGCGAGCATGCCGCCGAGGGATTCCTTGCCAAGCACGAAACCAACCAGAACCGGAGCGACAATAGCAACGACACCAGGAAGGACCATTTCACGCAGTGCGGCTTTAGCCGAAATGTCGATACATTTCTGTGAATCAGGTTTAACACCTTCTTTACCCTCAAGAAGACCCGGAATCTCTCGGAATTGGCGACGAATTTCTTCGACCATCGCACCAGCAGCACGACCAACGCTGGTCATGGTCAGTGCGCCAATGAAGAATGGCAGAGCACCACCGATAAAGAGACCGATAACAACCTTGGGGTCAATCAGGTTAATCGTCTTGAGACCAACGGTCGTGGCATAAGCCGAGAAGAGCGCAAGAGCGGTCAGTGCGGCAGAACCGATAGCAAAGCCTTTGCCGATCGCTGCAGTTGTATTACCGATAGCATCGAGGCCGTCCGTAATTTCACGTACATCCGAGCCAAGACCAGCCATCTCAGAGATGCCACCGGCGTTGTCAGCAATCGGGCCGTAAGCGTCAACGGTCATAGTGACACCAACCGTTGCCAACATACCGACTGCGGCAATACCGATGCCGTAAAGACCGGCAAAATGGTTAGCGACAAAAATCGAAACACAAATAATCAGAATCGGAATTACAGTGGACTCAAGGCCAACGGCCAGGCCAGTAATAATATTGGTGGCCGGGCCAGTCTTGCTAGCCTCTGCAATACGAAGGACAGGGCCACGTGCAGTATAGTACTCAGTAACCTGACCGATAGCGATACCAGCCATAGTACCAGCCAGAATCGCCCAGAAGACGCCCGTAGTCAAACCAAGGTAACTAATAAAGAAGAACGCAGCAATCAGGAAACCTCCTGCAGCAACAAACGTGGTGTAGTGCAGAGCCTTAGCCGGATCCATCGACTTGAGAACTTTCATCGAACCGATACCGATGAAGGAGAAGAACAGGCCGATCATAGCCAGACCGAGAGGCAGCAACATTGCTGCAGACTGAATCGTCTTACCTGCTTCACTCAAGACCACCTTGCCATCGACAACTGTTTTGACAAGCTCAGCATCTACGCCGCCCAATGTCGCAACCAAAGAGGTACTGGCAGCAGCGGAAATCGCGATAGTTGCGATAATCGAACCGACATAGGATTCGAAAATATCCGCGCCCATGCCAGCAGTATCACCAACACAGTCACCAACATTGTCGGCAATAACACCGGGGTTACGAGGATCGTCTTCAGGAATACCTGCTTCTATCTTACCGACCAGGTCGGAGCCAACGTCAGCAGCCTTGGTATAGATACCGCCACCAACACGTGCAAAGAGAGCAATTGAAGAAGCACCCATGGCAAAGCCATTGATGTATTTAGAAGTAGCTGGATCGCCACCGAATGCGATGTAGGCAACACCAACACCGACCAGACCGAGGGACGCAACGGCGAGCCCCATAACGGCTCCACCGTTAAAGGCGATCTCAAGAGCCTTAGCCTGACCCGATGCGCGGGCAGCTTCAGTGGTTCTCACGTTGGCGCGAGTCGCTGCTTTCATACCGATAAAACCGCAGGTCATCGAGCAAAGAGCACCACCAAGGAAGGCAAAAGCCGTCTCTTTGTTCATCCCTACCGCAATCAAGCAGAAGACGATGCCAACGAAGATCGCCAGAACGCGATACTCACGGCCGAGAAAAGCCATTGCACCGTTATAAATATCGTCGCCTATCTCTTTCATTCTTTCGTTACCAACAGGCTCAGCCTTGACCACATTGTACTTGACCACATTGTACAGGACAACAGCAATCACAAAGCCGACCACACCGAGAATCGGTGCAAACATCTGTAGTTCCATCTTTTTCGTTCCTCTCTTAATTCTTGTGCTGAGTTAAGTAGTTACGCTCAGGTTAATATTTCACGATTATTATAACTGTTCATAGCTTGCTGAGCCCCTTCGCGCAAAAGCATCTCAAGGGCTTCACTCGCTACTTCTATATATGTTCTAAGCTGGCTACGCTCTGCGGCATTGAATCGGCTCAAGACATGACCTGAGACGTCGCCTCCTCCCGGAGGTCGCCCCACACCCATGCGTAATCTGCTGTAACCCGATTCACCGAGAGCAGAGCCAATGCTTCGCAGGCCGTTATGCCCGCCATGGCCACCACCGACCTTGACCCGAAGGGAACCAAAAGTCAGGTCAATTTCGTCGTGAACCACAATCAAATCCCCCGGCTCAGCACCGAGGGATTGATAAGCAGGGGCAACACTTGCGCCGCTGCGATTCATGAATGTTTGCGGCAACAGGATCGTCACCTCTTCGCCAACGATTCGCCCCACACCATAAAGGCCTTGATAACCTCTACGTTTCAGCGCGATGCCGGCTCTGTCTGCCAGACAGCTGGCAACCATAAAGCCTATATTGTGGCGAGTTTCGGTATATTCAATACCAGGGTTGCCCAACCCAACGATCAACTTCAAAAGCGCCTCACCTACTCTTCGTCAGCAGCCTCTTCAGAGACGTCTTCCGTCTCTACGCCCTCTACGCCCTCTTCATCCTCTTCATCAACTTCAACTTCTTCTGCCATGCGACCTACAACTGTCAGCACCGTGAAGTTGACATCGTGCTGGGACTCAACACCTTCAGGGAAAGAAACTTCATCAATATGAATACCCTCACCGACGTTCAACGCGGTGACATCAATCTCGATGGAAGTCGGGATATTGGTCGGCAGGCAGTAGACTTCAAGCTCGTGACGAATGAGCTGCAGGGTTCCACCTTCCACTACGCCCTGAGCTTTACCAACAGGCTGCACAGGAACCATGACGGCCAGGGTCTTCTTCAGATCGATCGCCAGGAAATCAACGTGCGTGGGATTTCGACGGATCGCATCAATCTGCATATCCTTAAGGATAACAACCAGGCCATCAAATGGGCCATCGCCCTTGAGGGTGAGCAGTGTGTTCCAGCCAGCTTCGGTGGCAACTGCCTGCTGAAGAGCTTTCGGATCAAGACGAAGGTTGAGTGCCTCAACGCCTTTTCCATAAACTACTGCAGGCAACAGGCCGTCCTCACGGACCTTGCGAGAGCCACCCTTACCTGTGCGAACTCGCGTTTCTACATTCAGTACCGATTTGGCCATTTATCTATTCCTCCATCCTTGAACTTCTTAATTTAGTTTCTTTATTGGTTTCTGTCACAACTACACGAAAAGTGAGCTGACAGATTCATCACCGTGAATACGGCGGATCGCTTCCGCCAAAATATTTGCAACAGAGATCGTCCTGAGCCGCGAACAATTCTTGACCTTTTCTTCGGTAGGAATTGTGTTACAGACCAGAACTTCCTTTAGATCGCTTTCGTTGATCCGTTCCAGGGCAGGCCCGGATAAGACCGGATGGGTTGCCGTAGCATAAACGTCTCCAGCACCATGGGCCTTAAGTGCTGCAGCTGCCTGACAAAGGGTGCCGGCCGTATCGATCATGTCATCAACGATGATACAGGTCCGGCCATCGACATCACCGATGATATGCATGACTTCTGAGACGTTGGCAGCGCTGCGACGCTTGTCGATAATCGCAAGACCGGCATTCAACCTTTTAGCGAACGCCCTTGCTCGCTCGGTACCACCCGCATCAGGAGAAACAACTACAAGATCCTCTGTAAAACGGGCCTTAACATCTTCAAGAACAGCAGGGGCCGCATACAGATGATCAACCGGGATATTGAAAAAGCCCTGGATCTGTCCCGCGTGCAGGTCGACACAGAGAACCCGTTGCGCGCCCGCTGTAGTGATCAGGTCTGCGACCAGTTTGCTGGTGATCGGTGTCCGCGGAGCAACCTTACGATCCTGTCGAGCATAACCGAAGTAAGGAATAACCGCTGTGATGCGGGCAGCCGAGGCCCGCTTCAGCGCATCAATCATAACCAGCAGTTCCATCAGGTTATGATTCGCAGGCTGGCAGGTCGACTGAACGACAAAAACGTCTCGACCGCGGACGTTTTCGTTAATTTCCACCATAATTTCGCCGTCGGAGAAAGACTTGACGCTTGCCTGGGCCAAAGGCACGGAGAGATGACGACAGATTTCCTGCGCAAGGGCGGGATTTGCATTACCGGTAAAGATCTTCAGTTCTTTAAACACATCATCACCTGTTTCTCTGGAAACTACAGGCCATGTCAATGCATGGCCTGTATCTCAACCCATTATCAATGTAAGCGACCTCCTCAAACATCCGGAGGTAGCAATCTTGCGAGTGGCAGGGGCGACAGGGATCGAACCTGTGAATGCTGGAATCAAAATCCAGTGCCTTACCGCTTGGCGACGCCCCTATTTTTTTACTCGGTGCTACAGTGGGTTAACAACCTGCACCCACCAATCTGTTTCCGTTGACAGAACTTTGGCAGCTTTTCTCGCCTGGTCTTGATCATCAAAAACACCAAAAACTGTCGGCCCGCTACCGGACATGAGCGCCCCAGCAGCACCGCCAGCAAGCAAACGTTCTTTGATCGTCGTGATCACAGGATGACGTTGGCAGGTGACAACTTCGAGATCATTATGCAGCAGACATACTAAGCCGCTTGTTCTCACGGGAAACCTCGGGATTTTAGCGATTGGCCGAGAGCATGTCAACCCCAAAGTTTTGAAAACCCATGCTGTTGAAACTTCTATACCAGGATTCACCAAAACAAACGTAACCGGTGGCAATCCAGGCCAGGGTTGCAACCTCTCGCCAACGCCAGTAGCCCAGGCGGCGGATTGGTCATAAAGAAAAAAGGGGACGTCTGCCCCGATCTTCACACCAATACTTATTAATTCGCTCTGCGACAGGTTCACGCCCAACATGTCGTTCAGTGCCAGGAGAACCGATGCCGCGTTTGAAGAACCGCCACCCATCCCGGCCGCCGCAGGAATCTTTTTATCAATCCGCACTGCAACGCTGCACTCCTCTCTTATATAGGAGAGGAAAAGACGTGCAGCTCGTGCAGCGATATTTTCAACCCCGGGGGGAAGAATTAGCTGTGGGCAGCAAGTTGTTATCTCAGCCCCACTGGAGACGGTAATTTCTAGACGATCCTGAACATCAACTCTCTGCATCAGTGTAGCCAGGTCGTGGTACCCATCTTCGCGTCGACCCGTAACATGCAGGCACAGGTTGATTTTTGCCGGTGCGAACACTGTTTTCATCATTGCCATAAACTATCCCAACTCGCTTCTCGTTGATGTGCACATAAAAACATCATAACGGCCAAGACACAAGTAACGTCAATCAGAAACACCCAGGAATCCTTACAAAAAAAATCAAAGTACTGAAAGACGACAACCCACCTTAGGTTGAGCTTGCGTGCAAACCAAAGAACATTGATCTAATCTAACAAGTCCACCATTCTCAACGTGGCGGCTTTTCGCCACAACGAGCGATTATTCGCCACTTTATATCTCCAGGCGAACCAAATCGCTGTTATAACCTCACCACCAACAAACCCGGACCAAACCATTCAACGTCAGTATCAAGACAAAGGGAAGCGAATAATCAAAACACCATCCCAGGACGAGATGCCCTAGTTGAGCCATAACCCACGGACTTTTCAGCCTATCAATGAAGTTTATTGCGAAACGATACTACGGCTCAGCGACGCAATTCATAACGCCATTTATCTTGTTACTCAACTCAAGGATTATCGACAAAATCGCAATAAGAGTGAAAAACCAGAAATAATTAATCAACACGACAAAAAAGCTGCAAACACCTAACTTTTTAGAACAATTCACGCTTAGAGCCAGCGCATTCAAAATCATGTTTTAAATCAAACCTTCACATGGCACTCAATTTGCTCAGTCAACTCTATACTTGCTTGAATGTGACCTCATTTAATCCTAAGGTTCAGAATCACTACAGAAGTCGCTTCACGCAGCAACAAGCCGCTAATGCCGCGGCACAAAGCTAGTCTTAAAGTGTTGCTTCGGTGGCAACATAGAATATACCTCTTTTATTTTAAGGAGAACAAAATGACAAAGAACAGGATTTTACTGGTAACCTTGATGGTCGCAGTGACTTTCGTCGCTTCGGCAACGGTTGCAATGGCTGGCCCTATTGTAATCAAGTTTTCCCACGTCGTTGCGGAGAACACCCCAAAAGGCCAGATGGCCAACAAGTTCAAGGAACTGGTCGACCAGCGTCTTGCTGGCAAGGTTGAGGTTGAAGTTTTCCCTAACTCTCAGCTGTTCGGCGACAACAAAGTTCTTGAAGCAATGCTGCTCGGCGATGTTCAGCTCGCAGCTCCCTCCCTTTCGAAATTTAACAAGTACACCAAGTCCCTGCAGATCTTCGACCTGCCTTTCCTCTTTAAGAACATGGACGCTGTTGAAAAATTCCAGCAGGGCCCTGTTGGTCAGAAACTGCTCATGGCACCCAAGAGCAAAGGCATCATCGGTCTTGGCTACCTGCACAACGGCCTCAAGCAACTCTCTGCCAGCGACCCTCTCCGCGTTCCTGCTGACGCCAAGCACAAGAAGTTCCGTATCATGAGCTCCGACGTTTTGGCTGCCCAGTTCGAAGCAATTGACGCAATGCCGCTGAAGAAGCCTTTCTCTGAGGTCTTCACTCTTCTGCAAACCAAGGCTATTGATGGTCAGGAGAACTCTTGGTCTAACATCTACTCGAAGAAATTCTTTGAAGTACAACCCTACATCACAGAATCAAACCACGGTGTTCTCGACTATCTGGTCGTGACCTCCCTTGAGTTCTGGATGGATCTGGATGAAGGTCTCCGCACCGAAATCAAGAAAGCTCTGGACGAAGCGATTCTTTTCGGCAACAACATTGCTGGCCAGAAAGCAACAGATGATCGCCAGAAGATCATCGACTCCAAACGCTCTGAAGTTATCGAGCTCACTGACGCTGAGCGCCAACTATGGGTGGACGCGATGAAGCCTGTCTGGAAGCAGTTCGAAGACGAAATCGGCAAAGACTACATCGAAGCCGCTGTTCAGTCGAACAACTAAGCAAAAGATGACCCGATTCACGGACCTTGGCAACAAGGTCCGTGAATTTTTTCAACACGGTTTCCTGTGAGGCTATAATTTATGTTTGTCCGGATTCTAAATTCCCTGGAAGAGTCGATCATCGCCCTACTGCTTGCCTCCATGACCTTACTGGTCTTTGTCGAAGTGGTCATGCGCTTCGGCTTTGGTGTAGGCGTGATGTGGGCCCAGGAGCTAACGCTTCATCTCTCGGCCTGGTTAGTTCTGTTCGGAGTTTCGTATGGGATCAAGGCCGGCTCTCATATCGGCGTTGATGCCCTTGTAAGAATTCTACCCTCCATGGCCCGCAGGATCATCGGTGGCGTAGCCATCACCGCCTGCTTGTTTTACACCGGGCTCTTTATGTACGGATCCTGGGTTTATCTTGCGAAGATGTACCAAATCGGTATTGAACTTGACGACATGCCGATTCCGAAGTGGATTGCCCACAGCATTCTGTTTATTGGCATGGCGCTGATGGCCATAAGGTTGTTGATACTCCTGTGGGGTGTTTTTACCGGCAGGAATGAGGGCTTCACACTCGCTGACGAAGCCAAGGAAAGTATGCATTTGGCAGAAGAAACAAAAGCTTCGGCCAATCTCTCTGGAGGTACTTCGGCATGACCACCGCTGCACTATTTTTGATTCTGCTTCTCTGCCTGTTGACAGGCATGCCGATCGCTTTTGCCCTCGGACTTTCCAGTATCACCACGATACTGATATTCTCTAATGATTCACTGGCCTCTATCGCACTGAAACTGCTTGAGGCGCAATCAGAACACTACACCCTGCTGGCGATCCCCTTCTTCATTTTGTCGTCGACTTTTTTATCGACCGGTGGTGTCGCCACCCGAATTATCAATTTTGCCATCGACTGTGTCGGCTGGATTCGCGGTGGATTAGCGATGGCCTCAGTTATGGCTTGTATGATTTTTGCTGCTGTGTCTGGCTCATCACCGGCAACGGTTGCCGCCATCGGCTCGATCGTTATCGCCGGCATGGTCAAGGCCGGCTATCCTAAAGCAATGGCCGCTGGCGTCATCACCAATGCCGGAACCTTGGGCATCCTGATTCCACCATCGATTGTCATGCTGGTCTATGCAGCCGCAACAGAAGAGTCGGCAGCACGTTTGTTTATGGCTGGACTTGTCCCAGGCCTCATGATGGGCATCATGTTGATGATCGTCATCTATATCGTTGCCCGGGTTAAAGGCCTGCCCGCCCAACCTTGGGTTGGTTTCAAAACCCTGATGCGCTCAAGCTTCACTGCCAGCTGGGGTCTGATGCTGATTGTAATTGTCCTCGGCTCGATCTACGGCGGCATCTGTAGCCCCACTGAAGCTGCGGCCATTTCTGCCGTTTACGCATTTTTCATCGCCATCTTTATCTACCGCGACATGGGGCCGCTCAAAAACATGAAATGGCGTGAAGAAGGGGACGTACTTCCCAAAGTCATCGGGCGCAATCTGCTCCTGACCGCCAAGGCTTTACCGCTTTCGATCTTCCACAAGGACACGAGAAAGGTGTTGATGGACTCTTCCAAGGTTTCCATCATGCTACTGTTTATTATCGGCAATGCCATGCTCTTTGCCCATGTTCTAACGACCGAGCGGATACCGCACCAGCTCACCGCAATGATCGTCGAATGGGGCCTGCCTGCCTGGGGGTTCCTGATCGTGGTCAATATCCTGCTGCTAATGGCGGGGAACTTTATGGAACCATCCGCCATTCTTTTAATTATGGCGCCGATTCTCTTCCCGATTGCGGTACAGCTTGGCATTGACCCGATTCATCTTGGTGTCATCATGGTTGTCAACATGGAGATCGGCATGATCACGCCTCCAGTGGGACTCAACCTGTTTGTTACCGCCGGCATTACCGGCGAGAGCATAACCTGGGTTTTACGTGCAGCACTACCGTGGCTCATGATTCTGCTGGTCTTCCTGGGACTGATCACCTACATTCCGCAGATTTCTCTGTGGCTGCCGGAGTACATTGATCACCTCAGAGGGTACTAATAAATCAAAACCCCACAGGGGAAGGAGGCGTTGCCTCCTTCCCCTGTCTTGCACTTTTATATTTGTAAGGTAAACAGTTAATAGATTGACCGAACAGAGCACCATAAAGAGCTCTTTACCGGGAGAACCGATATGCTACCCAACTACAAAAACATCCTGTATGCGACCGATCTGACACCGAACTCGGAATACGCATTCAAACACGCAGTTATGATGGCCAGAAGATCACAGGCAAAAATCCACTTGATACACGTCGTTCCAGAAATTGATGCTGGGTTTCGCAGTTATGTCTCAGCCGTCATGGGGGAAGGCAAACTTGAATCTTTTGAAGGACAGCATGAAGAAGATGCGCGCAATGGCCTGAAGAAGAGGCTGGAAATGTTTGCTCATGATGAACTTGAAGACCACCCAGAAGACCTGAAAAACATAGCAGAGATTGAAGTTGTCCATGGGCATACTGTCTCCGAGATTCTGCTGGCGGCGAATAGATGTAACGCCGAGGTCATTGTCATGGGCACTCATGGTAAAGGGACAAAGGGACACACCTTCCTCGGCAGCGTCGCTGAGAAAGTGTTACATAAATCCAAAATACCGGTTTTTGTCATTCCCATACCGGACTAAATAATCAGACAACCTATTTATTTCCTAAAGGGCCGCCTCGTGCGGTCCTTTTTAGTGAAGTCCTCTCCGTTACGCTCCCTGTCTTCTCATCGTTCACAGTTTCGATCTTCTTTATAATTCACAACATCTTTTGATCACTCAAGACGACCCTCAATGACCCATCTTGCAAAAACATAATATTGTGTTTTAATGTTAGCCTATGGTTATAGTTAGAGCGGACTTAAGTTTATGGAATAACGAGGCAAAAACGCCTTTATATTGGTGTTAAACGTGACACCGAATACCCCCAATCAGAGGAGGAAAAAGTAATGAAAGTCGTCATTCGCACCCTGTCATTGATCAGCGCACTGGCCTTGGTCGCAACCTTCACCCTGCCCACCTCGGGCTTCGCAGAGAAAACCCGTCTTGGCTTCGGCGGCGGCCCCGAGGGTGGTACTTTCCAGTACTTCTCCAACGGCATCGCTTCCCGTCTCTCCAAGATGCAGGCCGACCTCGAAGTTTCCAACATGGCTTCCGCTGGTTCCGTTGAGAATGCCCGCCGTATCAACTCCGGCGAGATTGATTTTGGCATCGCCTACTCAGGCGACACCTATCTGGCACGCAACGGTCGCCTGACCAACGACACAAACAAGTACCCCAACATTTACGCCATGGCTTTCCTCTACGGCGCCCCGGCCCACCTGATCGTTCTCGAAAAGAGCGGCATCAACGAGGTTGCTGATCTCAAAGGCAAGCGCATCGCTGTTGGCGGAGCTGGCTCAGGTGCTGCTGCTGCTGCACAACGTTATTTCGGTGCCATCGGCCTATGGGACAACATGAATGTTGAATTTATCGGCTACAGCAAAGCTGCGGCTGCCATCGGTGATGGCCTGATCGACGCGATGTGGGTTTTTGCCGGCTTCCCTAACAGCTCGGTTATTCAGGCTGCAGCCAGCAACAAGATCAAGATTCTCTCCACCTACGAAGTGGGCGTAAAAGGCGGTGCTTTCGAGCAATACCCCTTCTATGCACCACTCACAATTCCTGCTGGCACCTACAGTGGTGTTGACTATGATGTCAAATCCTTCCAGGATTCGGCTCTCTGGGTTGCCAACAAGGATGTTGCACCTGAGTATGTCTACAACGCCCTGGCAAACATCTTTACTAAAGAAGGCCTCTCCTACATGGTCAAAGTCAAGAGTACTGCCAAAGCCATGTCGGTTAAAGGTGCCCTCACAGGTGTCGTAACTCCGGTTCATGCCGGCGCTCAGAAATACTGGAAAGAGCAGGGTCTCAAGCTGACCATGGATCAAATGGGTCACTAACACATTGACGTTAATGTCGTCTACGAAGCGGGGCCTTACGGCCCCGCTTCTGCACTCTGTAGCAGTTCTTGCTAAACACTCAAATCACGCTTCACATAACCAGACAGGTAGTCAGCATGGCTGAAGAACTCCAAGACGAGCTCAAGGATCTCTCTCCGAAAGAACAGGAAAAACTCAAAAAATTAATGGAAAAGGACTCCAAGTCCTACCGTTCACCAACCGGGCTTTTTAAGTGGTTGGTCGCAGCGCTCGGTGGCGGCATGGTGCTTTTCTATTTCTACACAGCCGGCTTAGCCGCCGTAGCGACCCAGTACCATCGCGGGGTCTATGTCTTTGTCACTTACGTGTTGGTCTTCCTGCTCTATCCGGCAGGCACGACCCGGATGCGTATTCCGCTTTCATTGGTTATCGGCGGCATCATCTCCTGCGCCATTGCAGCCCTCGGGTTTTATGAAACGGTTGACGCATTTCACGCTGAAATAACGAGCGGCAGCATGGGGCTAATCGGCGCCATCCTGATCGGTGCTGTCGTCATCGGCACCGCCGCCACCTTTATCGACAATATCCTCATGAAGAAGTGGCCGGATAATCCAACGCTCTCGGATATTCTCTATGCTCTAACATCCGTTGCTGTCGTCTATTACTGGATTCACGAATTTGAAGTTCTAAATTACCGGGCCGGGGCAGAAACCCATCTCGACGCTATGATTAGTATTGTCGGCATCATTCTTTCTCTTGAAGTTTGCCGCCGGGTTCTTGGTTGGTCAATGACCTTTATCGGCATCGGCATGTTCCTCTACGGTTATCTTGGGCCAATGTTTCCAGACATCGTTGCCCATCGCGGCTTCGGCATTGAACGACTTTGTACCGCTCTTTACCTGACAACAAACGGTGTCTTCGGGGTCATGGCCAACGTGCTGGCGACCTACGTCATCCTCTTTATTTTCTTCGGTGCCTTCCTGCACAAATCCGGGGCCGGTAAATTCTTTATCGACTTCCCCCTGGCTCTGGCTGGCCGCACGACTGGTGGCCCGGCAAAAGTTGCCGTTATTGCCTCGGCCTTTTTCGGTTCGGTTTCCGGTAGCGCGATCGCCAATACAGTGTCCACCGGAGCCTTTACAATTCCGTTGATGAAACGGGCTGGCTTCAAGCCGCATGTTGCCGGGGCCATTGAGCCCTCCGCATCGATCGGCGGCATGTTCCTGCCCCCGGTCATGGGTGCCGGCGGCTTCCTGATGGCAGAGCTGACAGAAATGCCATACTCTTACATCATGATGATCGCCATCTTCCCTGCTCTGCTCTACTTCTTCTCGGTCTTCTGCATGATTCACTTCGAAGCCAAGAAACAGGGGATCAAGGGAATCGACGACGATGAATTCCCGCACTGGAAAGAAGTTCTCAAGAAGCAGTGGTACTATTCTTTACCCTTAGTCATCATAACTATTCTTATGATCATAGGAAAATCTCCTGGCATGGCTGCTTTTTGGTCTGCTTTGTCATGTATTGTCGTCAGCTGGGTGAGGCAGGACAGGGAAGTCTCATTCAAGGACAGATTGATCTTTGTACCTATTACGATCCTGTTTCTTATGATTGTTTCTCTCGGCTATATCGACTATCCAGTTCGAACATTGTTCGGGTTTAAAATTCAATTTTGCATTAGTTTGTTGGCAACAATCTGGTGCCTGTTGGTCAGTGCTCTCCGCAAAGACATTGAAATGGATTTGAAAGGCATATGGCAAGCAATTCTAACAGGAGCCAACAACACCCTGATCATAGGTGCGACCCTTGGTGTCATCGGCATCATTGTCGGCACTATTTCACTGACTGGAGTCGGCCTCAAATTCTCCGATATCATCATCTCGCTGGCCAACGGCAACCTGCTCGCTGCCATCTTCCTGGTTGCGCTTGCCTCGCTGGTTCTTGGTATGGGCGTCCCGGTAACAGCAGCATATCTGATCACTGCAGTGTTGGCGGTTCCACCCCTTATGGACATGGGCGTGCCGTTAATCTGCGCCCACATGATCGTCTACTGGTTCAGCCAGGATTCGAATATTACGCCGCCTGTT
The DNA here is from genome assembly GCA_012974435.1 of Desulfuromonadales bacterium. GTDB lineage: Bacteria > Desulfobacterota > Desulfuromonadia > Desulfuromonadales > BM103 > M0040. The sequence goes on from JAAXQF010000242.1 coordinate 26,522, forward strand.
TGTGTGGCCGCCTATGCCGGGGCGGCGATCGCCGGGTCGGACCCATGGAAGACAGGCTGGACCGCTTTCAAGTTTGCCAAGTTGCTTTATGTTATGCCGATTTTGTTTGCGTTCACCCCGGCAATCCTCTTCCAGCCGCACACGGCAAATGTCAAGGTCCCGGCATTCGCCGAAGACTTGCCCTTTGCTTCAGTGATGTCTGTTGAGGTTAAAGAAGGTGGTACTTTTGCAGTAGGAGACACAGTAGTCAAGATCATGGTTGGTGACGAAATTATCGATATCAAAGCCGAACGTGGCGGAAACGTCACTGAGGTCAAGACCTTTGCCGGCGGCATGGTCAATCCTGGCGAAACGATTATCGAAGCCATTGACCCTGCGACGGGGTGGCAGACAATCTCTTCTTTCTGGTCTGCATTCCTGGGCACTATTGCTTTCTCGGCAACCACCATGATGTTCTGGTTCAGGCGCACCAACATTCCGGAGTGGTTGCTTTTAGCCGGCGGCACCCTGTTCCTTTACTGGCCGACTTTGGTGTCAGATGCGATTGGCCTCGTTATGGTAGGCTTGGTAATCTTCATGCAAATCACGAAAAACAAGAAAGAGTTTGGCTCTGCCATTGCTCCGACATAAACAAAGAGGATTAACATGACACGAAACATCAAAAACATTCTCTTCGCAACGGATTTTTCCGATTCATCGCTGCAGGCAGCTGACTATGCTGTGACCCTGGCGCACCTGACTGACGCAAAGCTGCATGTCCTGCACGTCATAAACGAACTGGATGAGCACCAACGCGTCATGATCCCCAGAGAAGCCTTTCTGGTTCTCGAAAAAGAAGTTGGAATTCAAGCAGTCAAGGAGCTGGAGAAGTTCTGCAAGGAGCAAACGGAAGGCTTGAGCACCACAACTCATGCCATCGTTGGCGCCCCATTCAAAGTCATTCTGGAGATGGGAGGCAAGGTTAATGCCGATCTAATCGTTATGGGAACTCACGGTCGCACCGGCATGGAGCACGTGATCGTTGGCAGTACGGCAGAACGAGTCGTCAGGCGGTCTAAAATCCCTGTTCTCACTGTTCGCTGTGAAGACTGACTCAAACCTTGAAATCTTAAACAACAAAAAGGCGAAGCTTTCAGCTTCGCCTCAGACTGTTGACAAAGTCCTCGCCAAACTGGCGGGGACTTTGTTTATTAATCAGAAGAATTCCTTTATAATGTCAGCACGTTAAGAGAACATAACAACAAACAAATAGATGTGGAATTTGTCTGCATTGAAGAACTCGTGCCCAAAGATCACCTGCTGCGCAAAATCGATAGAGTTGTTGACTTTGATTTCATTTGAGACAATGTCAAAGATCTCTACTGTGCCGACAATGGTCGTCCTGCGGTTGATCCGGTGGTGCTGTTCAAGATGCTCTTTCTTGGTTATCTTTTCGGTGTTCGTTCAGAACGGCAACTGGTACGGGAGGTTCAAGTCAACGTGGCTTACCGATGGTTCCTCGGTTACGGCCTAAGTGACAAGATACCTGACGCCTCAACCTTCAGCCAGAACCGACGTCGGCGTTTTACTGAAAGCATGACTTACCAAGAGATCTTCGACGAGATCAGGAATGCGAGAGGGTTCAACTTGAGTCATTGTTAGATCACGCCTCGTCGAAGCAGGTTCCGGCAATCAGAGTCACCGGAGCTTCAAGATAACTTTTCAGTGAATCGAGGAACTCGGCAGCATCAGCTCCATCGAGAATCCGGTGATCGGCGGAGAGGGTGACACGCACCATAGGTGCCACCACCAGCTCTTCATGCTCATCAACCACAACTTCACCTTTGACAGTACCAACAGCGAGTACAGCCGCCTGAGGCGGAGTAATAATCGCGACAAAG
>JAAXQF010000248.1 GCA_012974435.1 Desulfuromonadales bacterium
CCCTTGGCAGGGGGCATTTTCTTGTGCCAAGAGTCTGTGGCTTTTATGTGCTGGTTTTTTAATGATGAATGTTTGTGCTGTTAACGAAAGCCGGAGCCTCTTTTGAGACCCCTTGCTGTTGAGGTGTCTCATGTCGAGTTTTTCGGCAAGCCATTTGTGCTGTCACTGATCTGAAACCCTGAACCCTGAACCCTGAACCCTGAACCCTGAACCCGAACACCCAGTCCCCAGTCACTCCTCCTCAGACCTCAACTTATCTTTCTTTGGAAGAGGGCTCTTGTTGCCGTCGTCGTCTACTTGCGCGAAAGTGATGGTGGTTGAGAAGACATCGGTCTCTGTGCTTGATCCGGGTGAGTCGGTGAAGACATCGACGGTGTACTGGACAGATGTCTTGCCGCGTTTGATCGGTTGGATGTTGAAACGCAGGATAGAGCCGTTGGCTACGGGCCTGCGAAAGCTGATCTGGTCCATGCCGACCGTGACGAGTGGACAGCCAGGGAAATCGAGGGAGGCTACCAGCCAGGCGTATTCGTCAACCCACTGTAAGAGTGCCCCGCCAAAAAGAAATCAGTAGTGGTTGAGATGTTCCTGGCGGACAATTGCGTAGTTATTCATAAGTCACTTTCGATGCGGTGGGGTTACTCGGGAGACTCTTCAATCCGTGCCTGGCATTGTTCTATCCATTCGAACATCTCTTTCATCTCAAATGGCTTGCGCATGTAATGAATTCCAAGATCGTTCAATTCATTCATGTAATAAATTGTCAGGTACCCGCTGATAATTGCAATGTTGCCCTTGGCAAGTGGCCAGCAACCGGAAGCCTTGAGCTTTTTGCAGAAATCAATCCCTTCAATGTTTGGCATTACTATATCCGCAATCAGGACATCAGCACAGGGCTCGCTTACAGGGCAGGGGCAGTTCAACCGGTCGAAGTATTTAAACTCAGTCGGGTCTGCGAGAGCTGTTACTTCATGGCCCTTACTCTCCAGAGCTGTTTTCAGCAAGTTGCGGATGCTTTCGTCATCATCAAAAACCAGAATCTTTAATTTCATTATTGCGCCTCGTAAACTGAATTGGTGATTGCGAAGGGCAATTTTACCATAAAATATCAGGTCTGGGAGAAGTAGCGCTCAGGCCCAACATTTATCCGTCAAGCTGCCATCGGTTACAGCTGTTGGCTTACTCCACACGTATTCAATGACTTCGAGTGCGTCTTTGATGCTCTTTTCTTCGCCGCGGCCAGCCATCCATCCAAGGCAAAGGTTGGGGCCATGGTTGATATTGGTCTTGCGAATGGTGTTAAACAGGTCTTGTCTAATGGAAACTTCTGGGTGTTGGCAGGATGGTTCTTTTTTCAGTCAGCGGTCTTCTTCTCGTTTGCAGGGCTCTGGGGCGGGCCTTATCTCAACCATGTTTACAACCTTGACCGTGCCGGAGCAGGGCAGATCCTTTCGATGTTGGCTGTTGGTCTGATCGTTGGTGGGCCGATGCAGACATGGCTCTCAAATAGAGTATGCAAAGGACGTAAGCCGGTCCTGATCGTCTCAAGCGTTGTTACTAGTGGTCTCACCGGCCTGTTGGTGTTTGCGACGGCAGATATGTCTCCCAATGTTTTGTCGTTGATCTGTTTTCTGATGGGCATGTTTACCAGTGCCTCAGTTGTTATTGGTTTCTCTGCGACAAAAGAGCTATTCCCCGTACAGATCGCCGACACCTCGATCGGCTTGATCAATCTCTTCCCATTTGCCGGCGGTGCAGTTTTTCAACCTGTTCTTGGCTGGATTCTACAGGGCCACGAAGTCTCTGAGAATGTGTACTCCGTTGCCGGCTATCAATCTGCCTTTATCGTATTGCTCTGTTGTGGCCTGACCGCGCTTTGCTGTGCAGGTATCATGAAAGAAACGATGAAGGCGGGGCCTCTGGGTTCTGAGCGCTAAGTCCTGATATAGAAGGCTATTGCTTGTTGAATATCTGACAGCTGGTTGCGCGGCTTGATGTAAACAGGTGTCTATACCTTGCAAACACTGCGTACCCAGCGCGAGCAGAGAGATGGATACCAGGCAAACCTACAAATGTCGACAATAGCGGGTAGAAGGGCGAGGGGAGAGCCTCCCAGAGTCGCCTGAAAGCTTCAACCCCGGTATAATAATGACCCTCTGCATCGCGTGCATGCAGCTTCTCCTGAAATTCATCTATTGTTTTGCCGAAAGCCTCGGCGTCGAAATTAGCGCTCGCAATATTGACGAATATGACTCGTTGGTCCGCTATTGAACGATAGTAGCGAATCTCTGTGCTGCAGACCCCGCAGGCACCGTCGTAAAATAGTGTCAGTGGGTAGTTGATCTTCATGGCATGACCCTCATCGTGTTCAGAAAGGATGTGTTCATCAGCTATTATAGCTGAGTTGGATTTTGCGTGCTTGTTCTCCTCGTACGTCTGCACAGGTTTCTCCAATTTTCTTTTCACTTTGACCTTTCGCCTTTCTTTCTGCATGCTATAAATACACTGAATGACAGGTGAAAGAGAGCCATGGATCTTATCAATCGATTGAATGCAGCAACCTTGACTGCCCAGCAGGAAGATGATCTCCCCGATTTTCTTGCCGCGCGTGTTTATGCTATTGCTGAACAGTTGACAGCTAGTCCAGTCTTTCAGGTTGAGATAGAAGAGTTGATAGAACAACTGTCTCTCTACGACACCTATGGCCAGACCGGTTACATCGGTATGGGCGTCAACAATTACATCCTTGAAGGCACGATCGTACGTATTGAAAAGAAGTTGTTCAATTGTGTTCCGAGGGCAAAGGAGTGAGTATGAAAGCGAGTATTGAATACTGCACGATGTGAGGTTATGAAGTGCGTGCTGTCAGTTTGGCGGCATTACTGAAGAAACATTGCGACAATGAGGTTGAATTGATCCCGTCGACTGGTGGCGTATTTGAAGTCGTGGTTGATGGTGTGCTTGTTTATTCGAAAAAAGAGACCGGCGAGTTTCCCGATGAACAACAGTTGGTGAAACAACAGGTCAACTCATAATTGAAAGGTGAACCATGTCTGAAAAAACAGTTTTGATTACCGGTGCCTCTGCCGGTTTCGGCGAAGCCTGTGCCAGAATCTTTGCATCTGAAGGTGCTCGCCTTATTCTGACTGCACGGCGGTCTGAGAGGCTTGCGGCTTTACGTGATGAGCTGAAAGAGAGTGCTGCCGGGATTCATATCATTCAACTGGATGTGCGTGATCGAGCCGCTGTCGAATCGCTGGTTGAGTCTCTCCCTGAAGGTTTCCGGGAGATTGATGTGCTGGTGAACAATGCTGGTCTGGCGTTGGGCCTTGAACCCGCTCATCAGGTTGATATTGAAGATTGGGAAGTCATGGTTGATACCAATATCAAGGGCCTGATGTACTGCACACGAGCCATTCTCCCCGGAATGGTGGAACGTAACCGGGGGCACATCGTTAATATCAGCTCTACGGCAGGCTCATGGCCTTATCCTGGTGGTAATGCTTATGGGGGCACCAAAGCCTTTGTTACTCAGTTTTCTCGTAACCTGAGAGCAGATCTGGGCGGCAAGAAAGTTAGAGTGACCTGTATTCAGCCTGGTATGGCGGAAACGGAATTCTCCAATGTTCGTTTTAAGGGGGATAATGATAAGGCGGATCAATTTTATGAAGGAGCAGATCCTTTGACCGCTGTTGATATTGCTGAGACGGTCGCTTGGGTGGTTAATCGTCCGGCTCACGTGAATATCAATACGCTTGAAATTATGCCTGTGAGTCAGTCTTGGGGGCCGATGGCGATTCATCGTGATGGGTAGGTTGGTCACCAATATGTAAGTACGTTTATTTTACTGACAGGCCTGAATCGAGCATGGCTTGGAACTCTTTAGTTTTGTTTGCAGTTCCCAAATAGAGGTTTGCGATCTACCTCACATCCACGAAGGATAAGTGGTGATAAAAAAAGAGGGCTGCAAATTAAAGTGCAGCCCTGCTTGTTATAAACTAGTGCCGCGTCAACGACAAACTGACGCATCCAACTTGTTCTTTTCCGCGCCTGCTTCGTTATGTCTTGAGTCACATAGTTGTAACTACGTGACTCAAGACATGCCTTGCTGGCACAAAAAATTACGGCGTTGTATTTACGTCATTTCATCATTGACACGACACTAGTGTGTAATGATGGTTCACCCAACTTCGTTGTAAATCCTCTCGCGAAACTCCACCTGTAATTCTTCAGCAACCTTGCGACAGGCCTCGATATCTATGCCGGGCAGGGTGACAGCCGTTGCCGTAACCGATGGGATGTGTCTCTTGGCCTCGACCAGAAAGTCTTTGAGTGCTGCATACCCTTGCTCACCGAACTCAGAACGACAGATTTTCTGGTAGATTTCTGCATCGGGAGCATTCAGTGAGACGCTGATCGAATCGACCAGTCCGGCAAGTTCCGGCAGGATGTTGCGGCCATGAACCAGGTTGGCCTGACCGTCTGTGTTGATGCGCACGGTGATGCCGCTCTGCTTCATGGCACCTGCGACTTCCTTAACCAGGTCGAGCCGTAGTAAAGGCTCACCGTAGCCGCAAAAGACAACTTCATCGTAGGGAGAAGGGTCACCAATGGCGTTCATGACCTCTTCCACGCTCGGTTCCCTCTCCAGGCAGAGTTGATGGCCTTTGACGGTAAAATCGCTGAACTTTGCACAGAAGGTGCAGCTGTTGGTGCAGCGGTTGGTGATGTTGAGATAGAGGCTGTTGCGAATTACGTAGGCGATGCGCGTGCTCTGGTCGACCTTGCCTATGCCAAACAGTCGCCAGGTGTTGAGGCTGGTGATGCGGGCGACATCCTCAATCGTCAAACCTTTGATTTCAGCAAGTTTTTCTGCTGTACTCCTGACGTATGCTGGTTCACAGCGTTTACCACGCCATCCCTGTGGCGACAGGTAAGGACAGTCGGTTTCTACCAGCATCACGTCGATCGGCAAGGTTTGCGCGATGGCTCTCAAAGCCTCGTTCTTGGGATAGGTTAAGGGCCCCGCAAAGGAGATGTAAAACCCCATCTCCACGCATTTGCGAGCCATCTCGAGATCTCCGGAGAAGCAGTGGAGGACGCCTCCTGCAGAGGCGGCATTCTCCTCCTGCATGATCTGAATGACTTCGTCGTGTGCTTCACGATCGTGAATGATCAGCGGTTTGCCTGCTTCTTTCGCCAACTGGATATGTCTGCGGAACGAACTTCTCTGCTGGTCTCGTGGTGAATGATCACGATAAAAGTCGAGGCCCGTTTCTCCGACAGCAACAACCTTCTCCACCGATTCAATCATGCGGCTGAGTTCATCCATGACGCTGTCATTGACTGTGCTGGCATCATGAGGGTGAATGCCGACGCTGGCGTAGATGTTGGGATAACGCAGGGCCAGGTCGACGCTGGCTCTCGAACTTGCCAGGTCACATCCAACGGTCAGAATGTGCTCAACACCATTTTCGCGAGCACGTTCGATAACTGTATCCAGATCTTCGGTGAAAGGTTTGGCGTCCAGGTGGGCGTGGGAATCAACGAGTGGGGTAGCTAAATTTTTCATGAAAAATTTCCGTAGCGCGTAGCGAGTGGCGTGTGGCGCGCAAACAAAATGCTGTTAACGGCGTGAAACCTAGAAAAAGTAGAGGGCAGAAAATAAATTCTGCCCTCTTGACTAATAACACAGATTGTATTTTTGGGGTAGGTGGAGGGTTTTAAGCGTTTCTCACCACGCGCCACCCGCCACGCTTTACTCAGTTTCAATCCTGGGGAAGAGTGGGGTGGCCTTCTCAATGATTGTGCCTGGTTTCAGGAGACCCCAGGAATCGTGTTCCTCAAGCAATTGGTCTGCAGGGTCAACGCCGAGGATTTTGCCTATGTTGGCTCCGGTCTCCGGCATGAATGGAGTAACCAGCAGGCCGATCATGCGGATAGCTTCGAGAAGATTGTACATGACCGAACCGAGGCGTTCTCGTTGTGACTCATCTTTAGCCAGGGTCCAGGGGGCTGAGTCATCAATATACTTGTTAGCAGCGCTGACCAGCTCCCAGATCGCTTGCAACGCCTTGTTGAAGGCGAGCGCTTCCATATGACCGTCAACCACCTTGACTTGTTTGGTGAATTTGTCCTGAAGGATTTTGTCGATTTCGGCTGTTTCTCCTGGACTTGTGAGCTCACCCTTAAAGTACTTGTTGAGCATTGCTGTGGAGCGACTGACCAGGTTGCCGAGGTCATTGGCGAGGTCAGAGTTGATACGATGGACGAGGGCGGTATGTGAGAAATCACCGTCCAGACCAAAAGGTACTTCCCGCAACAGGAAGTAGCGAATGGCGTCAACGCCATATTTGTCGATCAGCATGTTCGGCTCAACCACATTAGCCAGGCTCTTGCTCATCTTCTGTCCTTCGACCGTCCACCAGCCGTGGGCAAAGACCTTTTCCGGTAACGGGATACCGGCCGCCATGAGGAAGGTTGGCCAGTACACAGTGTGAAAGCGCAGAATGTCTTTGCCGATGACGTGAACGTCGCAAGGCCAGAACTTGCTGAACTCACCGTCGTTGTCATTCGGGTAACCAAGAGCGCTGATATAGTTGGTCAGGGCATCGAACCAGACGTAGATGACGTGCTTGTCGTTGCCGGGGACCGGGATTCCCCAGGAGAAGGTAGTCCTCGAGATAGAGAGATCACGCAGTCCTTCACGGATAAAGCTTAAAATCTCGTTGCGACGGCTCTTCGGTTGAATGAAGTCTGGGTTGGCTTCGATGTGTGCGAGGAGTTGCTCCTGGTATTTGCTCATACGGAAGAAATAGGACTCTTCTTTGAGCTTGTCTGTCGGCCGCCCGCAGTCAGGACAGTTGCCGTCGAGCAGGTTGGTCTCAGTCCAGAAGGTCTCGCATGGTGTGCAATACCAATCTTCATACTCACCGAGGTAAATGTCTCCCTTGGCCTGGATGTTGCGGAAGATCTCCTGAACGGCCAGCTTGTGGCGCTCTTGAGATGTTCGGATGAAATCGGTATTCGAGATGTTGAGCTTGTCCCAGAGCGATTGGAAGCGTTTGACCACGCGATCGGCGAGCTCAAGAGGAGTTTCTCCCTTGGCTTGAGCCGCTTTCTCGACTTTCTGACCGTGCTCATCGGTGCCGGTCAGAAAACTGACCTCATAACCGCGTGCGCGCTTGTAGCGAGCCAGCACGTCGCAAGCCAGGGTTGTGTAGGCGTGACCGATATGGGGAACGTCATTGACGTAATAGATCGGTGTTGACAGGTAAAAGCGTTTCTCGTCCGACATGACTATTCTCCCTGCTTGCTCGGGTCAGGTTTGCCGCCACTACGAGGCCTGCGTCTGCCGCGCCTGCGACGTCTGCTTGAGGGCTTGCTCCCTGCTGTTTCATTAGTACTTAAATTCTGTTTGTCCTGCTTCTCGTCAGGTTTTGTACCCTGTTCAGCTTTTTGTGCTTCAGGTCTGGCAGGTCTGTTGTCCGGTTTCTGCCCCCTGTTGGGTTGTTTCCTGGACGATTGTTCCTGGCCGCCTTGCTCTTTAGGCTTTTGCCCCTGAGCACGTTGGCTCTGTGACTTCTTGCCCTGTGACTTCTGTCCTTGGGGCCGCTGACCCTGAGAGCGTTGTCCTTGAGCTTTTTGGTCCTGGGATTTCTGACCTTGTGGTCTTTGACCCTGGGGTTTGCTCTTGTTCAGGCGGGTGGTATGCATCTCGCCTGAATCTTCAGTCTCTGCAGGCTGATTGGGCTGGCCGGTACGCAGTTCTTCCATCGTCACGATGGTGCTGTTTCCTTCACGGTCGCGTAAGGTTACCTGCTGACCAAGAATGTTCTGATGTGTGACCTCGCATTCGCGATCTTGCCACATAACTTTTTTGCCCTGCTTCGGCATGCCTTTTTTCAGCTGAGTGTAAGTCTCGAACTCGTAACCAAGGCAGCAGAGCAGGCGGCCGCACTGTCCGGAAATTTTAGTCGGGTTGAGAGCGAGCCCTTGTTCCTTGGCCATTTTCACAGAGACCGGGTTGAACTGGGTGAGGAAGCTGGAGCAGCAGAGCTCACGACCGCAAATTCCCAGGCCACCAACCAGCTTCGCCTCGTCGCGAACACCAATCTGACGCATTTCTATGCGCGTGTGAAAGAAGTGGGCCAGGTCTTTGACCAGCTCTCGAAAGTCGATACGACCGTCAGCGGTAAAGTAGAAGATGATCTTAGAGCCGTCGAAAGCGTATTCTGCACGGACCATCTTCATCTCAAGCTTACGGGATTTGATCCTCTCCACGCAGTGTCGATAGGCGTCTTTCTCTCTGGAAGTATTGGTCTCTGCCAGTGCCAGGTCTTCTTCCGTGGCGGTTCGCAAAATGCTCTTGAGACCTTCCGGAGCTTCGTTGTCAGGAACTTCACGTGGAGGGATAACCACGATGGCCATGGCTCGACCACGATCGGTCTCGACGATCACCTTGTCACCAGCTTTAAGCTCAAGGCTCTGGGCGTTGAACTTATATTGGCGACCAGCCTGCTGGAATTTCAGTGGAACGATACGTGTCATGGGATCTCTATAGTCAGTTGTTATGACTTGTTCAGTAGTAACAGGTTGGTGTTCAAGCCGCCAGCTTCAGGAGCAACACTTCCATCGCCAGTTGACGATTGACGTTGCGGTCCAGCTGGTGGCGAACCTCGATTAAGGCATCGAGTTTGGCGAGGATCGACGAAACGTCTTCGCGGGCAGAAACTTTATGAATCTTTTCCTTGAGGTCAAGGTTGACCAGTTCCTCATCACCACGCCCTTGCAGGGTCATGAGAACGTCACGGTAAAACGCCTGAAAAATCTCCAGGATGTCTGGCAAAATGGTCTTGTCTGCTGCTAATTGATCGGCAAAATCCAGAGTTGGCAAGATACTTCCTGAGGATAACCCCGTCAAGGTTTTTAGCAGATCGCGGCGTTGTTCCAGGTAAAGATCTCGATCTTTGCCAAAGGCTTTTTTGAAACTGCCTTCGGAAAGGGCGGCAAGAACGTGGGATTCTTCTGATGCGATGCCTAATTGTTTCTCCAACTCCGCCTGGATCCGGCTATTCGGGTGGCGGTTGAAGGGCAGGGGTTGGCAGCGAGAACGGATCGTTTCAAGGAGTCGGTTTGGCTGTGAACTCAGCAGGACCAATAAGGTGTCCCCGCGTGGTTCTTCAAGGGTTTTGAGCAAGGCGTTTGCCGCACCGACGGTCATGGTGTCCGCCTGTTCGATCAGGCAAATCTTTCGCGGTGCTTCCAGGGGTTTGAAGTTCAGTTCTCTTTGAAAGGCACGAATCTGCTCGATCTTGATTGCCTTGCCATCAGGTTCGAGAATGTGCAGGTCGGGATGGTTCTGGTGATCTATTTTGCGACAAGCGAGACAGTTGCCGCAGCCACGCTGTTCCTCGCAGACGATGGCACGTGCCAGGGCCATTGCCATGAGGCGTTTACCTATACCGTCTGGGCCGGCAAAGAGGTAGGCGTGGGCCAGTCGGCCGCTTGCCAGGGCTCGGTTCAGGATCTCCTTCTGGCGTTCGTGGCCGAGAATCTGGTCGAAAGTCATGCGGAACTCCTGATGGCAAGAAAACGATCCACGACAGCCGTTATGCGTTTGGAAACATTGACCACATCGCCAAGGGCGTCAATCACATGGAAACGATCTTCTCTGTTTGCCAATTCGAGATACCCTTCGCGGATGCGACGGTGAAAGGTGAGGGCTTCAAGCTCAAAGCGGCCTTCTGCCTCCATGCTTTCGGTGCTGTTACGACTTCTGGCACGCTGCAAGCCTTCTTCTACGGGATAATCGAGTAGAAGCGTCAAGTCGGGGGTCAGACCATTGGTTGCGAAGTTGTTGATCGCTTCGAGCTGTTTCATGTCAAGGCCACGGCCGGCGCCCTGGTAAACGGTGGTTGCATCGGCAAAGCGGTCGCAGAGGACAACTTTACCTTCCTTCAATGCGGGCTGTATGCATTCGTCGACATGCTGGGCTCGTGCCGCACTATAGAGCAGGAGCTCCGTGCGCGAGGCCATATAGATGCTCTTCGGATCGAGGAGCAGGGCGCGGATGGTGTCAGAGATGCTGCAGCCTCCCGGCTCCCTGGTGACGACCGTCTGATAGCCCAGATCATGAAGGTGTTTGTGAAGGTGGCGCAGCTGGGTCGTTTTGCCGCTTCCTTCGATCCCTTCAAAAGTTATAAAAAAAGACATAAAACAGCTACTTAGCTTGAAATTAGAGACATTGGTGCGAAGATGTAAAAAGAATCGTTATAGTATAGTGATTTGTGGTCAGGCGCAATTGATATATGCAGGTAGTTAGTGTAGTATGTTTCGCTTTTAAGCTATTTGAATTACAGCCGCTCTTTAGCGTTGAGGAAAGCCGTGAGGGATGTGTCGTCTCATGCTCCTGTTGCGGTGAATTAATCACGATAAAAAACTGATCGAGTGAGTATGGAATGAAGACGTTTGTCAGCGAAGTACAAAAGTATTGGCCGAAAATGGAAGAGTCTCTGGGGCACTCTTTTCAGGACAAAGCTCTGCTCGCCGAAGCGCTTACACACCGATCTTTTGCCAATGAATACCACGCTGAAAACCTGCCGGACAATGAACGGTTTGAATTCCTTGGTGACGCAGTTCTTGATCTGGTCACCAGCGAGTACCTGATGGTCACGCTCCCTGAGGCTCCGGAAGGTCAACTGACGCGCATTAGGGCCGAAGTTGTTTCCATGCCTGGCTTGGCACGTATTGCATCGTCTCTCGATATAGGCCCTGCCATGCTCCTGGGTAAGGGTGAGGAACGCAGCGGAGGGCGTGAAAAATCGAGTTTGCTGGCAGATGCCGTTGAGTCCCTGATCGGAGCTGTCTTTACCGATGGTGGCTTTGATGCTGCCAAGGCTGTCGTGTTGCCACTTTTTGTGCCGATGCTGGAAGAAGCCTCGAAAGTTGAAGGGCAGGATTTCAAAAGTCGTCTTCAGGAGACGTTACAGGCTTCGCAACGTGCCTTGCCGATTTATAAGGTGGCAGATGCTTCCGGGCCGGCCCATGAACGTATTTTCCTTGTTGAAGTGATCGTTGACGATACTGTCATCAGCTCAGGGCAGGGGCGCACCAAAAAGAGCGCTGAGCAGGCTGCAGCCGAGTTGGCATTGATTGCACTGAGTGACGAAACGTGAAAATTTACCCGGTTTTTATTCCCCATGCGGGGTGCCCACACCGTTGTCTCTTCTGTGCCCAGGATCGTTCGACCAGTCATGCTGATGTTCCCTCTGCCGAAGCCGTCGGCACTTGGCTTGAAACGGTGTTGCCTGAGCAAGGTGACGGTGAGATAGCCTTTTATGGCGGCACATTTACCTCGTTACCAGAAGAGCAGCAGACTCTTTACCTAGACTCGGCCACTTGTCATATTGCCTCCGGCCGGGTTTCCGGGATACGGATTTCCACCCGGCCGGACGCTCTGGATGCCAGAACCCTGGCCCGGCTGAGTGACGCAGGCGTCACAACTGTCGAGATCGGCTGTCAGAGTTTTAACGACGCGGTTTTGATTAATTCTAAGCGTGGGCATACCGCTGTAGATAGTGTTAGATCGGTTCAAGCCTGCCAGGTTGCAGGATTCCAGGTCGGTATTCAGTTGATGCCCGGCTTGCCCGGAGGTGATGGTGAGGAAGCCATACGGTCATTACAGCAGGCCATCGACCTGAAACCGTCATTTTTGCGCATCTACCCGACAGTTGTTGTTGAAGGCACGGAACTGGCCGAGCACTGGAGAGCTGGTGACTTTACGCCCTGGTCGCTGGATCAGGCGATAGACCTTTGTGCCGATATGCTGCTGCGCTGCCGAAAACATGGTGTGCCGATTATCCGCCTGGGGTTGCAAAGCGATCCACAACTGGAGGAGAATTTACTTGACGGTCCATATCATCCGGCTTTCGGACAACTGGTTCGTTCCCGGTTATGGCGAAGAGCGCTCAGCCATGCCGGTAGGCATGGTAATAATTTTACCGTTAACCCCTCAGACCTGAGCGATGCACTTGGCCACCGCGGTGAAAATCGTGAATGGCTCAAACAGGCTGACCCGCATATAACTATTAGCGTTGATCAAAGCGTCGCACGAGAATCATTGAGGACGTCCGAAGTTGACTTGCAATTGTTCGATTTCAACGTCCAGGGAGGCCACTAATGGCTACAGAAGAAAAATTTCATTCCGGGTTTGTCGCCATTATTGGTCGTCCAAACGTTGGTAAATCAACCCTTTTGAATCATATCGTCGGTCAGAAGATTGCGATCACTTCACCAAAGCCCCAGACGACACGCAATCGTATCCTCGGTATCCAGAACCTGGAAAATGCCCAGGTACTCTTCGTCGACACTCCAGGCATTCATGAGGCACATTCGCCGCTGAATCGCTACATGGTCGACCAGGCTCGTTCAGCAGCCCTCGATGTAGACGTGGTGCTCTGGCTGGTTGAGGCTGACCGCCACGTCGATACCGATCCCATGATTCCCAAGTTGCTGGAAAAAAGTACACGGCCGGTGCTGCTGGTTATCAATAAAATCGATACGATCCCCAAGGATAAGTTGCTCCCCTTGATCGCAGCCTACAGTAAAATCTGCCCATTTGCTTCGATCGTACCGATTTCTGCTTTGAAAGGGGACGGCGTCGAGGCCTTGTTGAATGAAATCCCACAGTTGTTGCCTGAGGGGCCTCGCTACTACCCTGAAGACCAGCTTACCGATGTTCCAGAGCGGTTCATCGTCGCAGAAATGATTCGCGAGCAGATCCTCATGCGCACCAAGGACGAAGTCCCCTACGGTGTTGCAATCCTGGTTGAGCGCTTTCAGGAAAACCCGGTCAAAAATATGGTCGGTATCGACGCTGTCATCAATGTTGAGCGCGATTCTCAAAAGGGCATCCTGATAGGCAAGGGCGGCACCATGCTTCGGCAGATTGGCCAGGGGGCTCGCAAAGAGATTGAGCGTATGCTTGGGATCAAGGTTCACCTTCAACTCTTTGTCCGGGTACAGAAAAACTGGACCTCTTCCGGGCGTATGATGAAGGAATTCGGTTACGAGTAATTTTTAACGCAAAGGCGCAAAGGGTGAGAGACAAGACGCAAAGAAAACCGTTAAAGTTAAATTGTGTTTAACGCAAAGACGCGAAGACGCAGAG
>JAAXQF010000378.1 GCA_012974435.1 Desulfuromonadales bacterium
CAGTCGATTTCCTACACGACCAGGGCGATGCGATCAGGAGAGCAGGAGGGCAGGGATTATCACTTTGTCTCGAAAGAGATTTTTGAGAGGATGGTTGCGGACGGTGAGTTTGCTGAGTGGGCGGAGGTCCATGGCAACTGTTACGGGACTGCTCTTAAAACTCTGACAAACGCCAGCGAAGCAGGGGCCGACGTTTTGCTGGATATCGACTTTCAGGGAGCTGACCAACTTCGCAAGAGTGGTCTGGACGGTGTATTCCTTTTCGTTCTGCCGCCCAATATGGAAGAATTGCTGAGTCGCCTGGAGTCACGTAACACCGATGACGAAGAGACAATTGCACGACGCATGACCAATGCCATTGGTGAAATTGCTGAGTCGGTGAAGTTTGATTATATTGTGGTGAATGATATTCTTGAGAAGGCTGTGGAGAGGGTTCGGGCGATTATGATCGCTGAGACTTTGCGCAGTGATCGTGTTTTAAGAACGTTACCTGAAGAATTCGGCTTAAACCTGAAGCAGTGAACTCCTTGCCGGCAGAGAGTACAACTCATTGACCTGTCTTAGCTTTGTAAAAATCACCGCCGAACCTGCGGGTGCGACTCAGATTTTTCCGAAACCTCATCCAGGCCAAGCAATTGCACTCTCTTATCCATCATGAATTCACTGATTCAGGTTGAAATTAACCTCATACCCGTATATGTTAATCAATCTGACAAAATTAATCTCGGTCTGTTGAAATCGGACTGATCCAAAGTGAGGAAAAATGGCACGTATTACTGTTGAAGATTGTTTGAAGGCTATTCCTAACCGTTTTCTCTTGACCATGGTCGCAACCAAGCGTGTCAAGCAGCTCTACAAGGGTGCAGACCCGCTGATCGAAAATAAGTCGAACAACCGTAAGATCGTTCTGGCGCTCAGGGAAATTGCTGCGGGCAAGGTTGAGTTCGAAATCCCGACCCCGAAATAAACCTGATCGTTTTTTGCTTATGGTCTTAGACCAGAGCTCCCTGCAAATTTAAAGATGCCGGCCAGTCATGGCCGGCATCCCTTTTGTTGGCTGATGCCAACGACCTGGACGTCGGTTATGATCCGTATCGACGACATCCTCGAAGCAATCCGTTCCTATCACGCCGACGCTGACCTTGACGCTGTGCGCAAGGCCTACGTGTATTCTGCAAAAGTCCACCACGGTCAGACGCGCCTCTCCGGCGATTCTTACATGACCCACCTGATGGAAGTGGCCTCTATCTTGACGCGCCTGCGTATGGATGTGCCGACCATCATGACCGGTCTGCTTCACGACACCATCGAAGACACCCTCTCTACAGAAGCAGAGCTGCGTGAAGTTTTTGGCGACGAAGTCACTGAAATGGTCGATGGCGTCAGCAAAATCAGCAAGATCACTTTCAAAACCAGCGAAGAACGACAGGCTGAGAATTTCCGCAAGATGCTTCTGGCGATGGCCAGAGATATTCGCGTTATCCTGGTAAAGCTCGCAGATCGCCTTCACAACATGCGGACGCTTTCTCATCAATCTGAAGAACGCCGACTGAAGATCGCTCAGGAAACCGCTGATATCTATGCGCCACTGGCCAATCGTCTCGGTATCAGTTGGGTAAAGAGTGAGCTGGAAGACCTCTCTCTACGGTACCTGGAGCCGGAGACCTACAAAGCGCTGTCGAAGAAGATAGCTCAGCACCGTCGTGAACGAGACAAGTACGTTGCTACGGTGAAGAAAAAGCTTGAGGACATCCTCAAAGAACATGACATTGATGGACAGGTTCAGGGGCGTCTGAAGCACATCTGCTCGATCCATAAAAAGATCGTTAAACAAAAGATCGAGTTCGAGCAAATTCACGATTTGATTGCTTTCCGTATTATCGTGCCTAGCGTGCGTGACTGCTACGCCATGCTTGGTGTGATTCATTCCTCGTGGAAACCGGTACCCGGGCGTTTTAAAGACTTTATAGCTATGCCCAAGGCGAATATGTATCAATCCCTCCATACGACTGTTTTCGGCCCTTCAGGGCAGCGTATGGAGGTTCAGATGCGTACTGCAGATATGCACAGCGTTGCTGAAGAGGGGATCGCGGCGCATTGGAAGTATAAAGAGGGGAAAACAGCGGCTAACGCCGATGAAGGTCGCTTCAGCTGGTTGCGGCAAATGTTGGAATGGCAGAAGGAACTTAAGGACTCCAACGAGTTCATGTCTTCGGTCAAGGTCGATCTTTTCCCGGAAGAGGTTTATGTCTTCACACCGGACGGGGATGTCAAGGAACTGCCCAAGCAAAGCACACCGATCGACTTTGCTTATAGTGTGCATTCCGATGTTGGTCATCGCTGCAGCGGCGCCAAGGTCAATGATCGCCTGGTCCCATTGAGGACTGAACTGAAAAACGGCGATATTGTTGACATCATCACGTCTAAAAGCCAGACTCCCAGTAAAGATTGGTTGAAGTTCGTCAAAACTTCCAAGGCGAAGAACAGGATTCGTCATTGGGTTAAGGATCAGGAGCGGCAACAGAGCCTGGAGTTGGGAAAAGATCTTTTGGAAAAAGAGCTGCGTAAATTTGGCTTCAGCTACAACCGTGCTCTGAACCTGGATACAGTTAAAGGGGCCTTGTCGGAGTTGGGCTTCCGGAACTTCGAAGATCTTCAGGCTGCAGTCGGCTATGGCAAGGTTACCTGCAATCAGGTTCTTTCCCGAATTATTCCGGAGCAGTTCAAGGCAGAGGCACCCAAGCCGAGCAAGATCAGCCAGGTTCTGGGAAAAATTCGCAGAAAGCCGGTTGATGCGATTAACGTGCAGGGTCTGGAAGGCATTCTTGTCAGATTCTCGAAGTGTTGTAACCCCTTGCCGGGCGATGAAGTGATAGGATTTATTTCACAAGGCCTTGGTGTCACTGTTCATGCAGCCGATTGTCCACGTGTTCTTGAGTCCGACCCTGATCGTCGTATAGAGGTGTCCTGGAACCGTCAGAAGGGAGCGACCCGCTCTGTTAAGATCAGGGTCTACAGTCTGGACCAGAAAGGTATTCTGGCAACCATTACCAAGGTCATAACCAAGAATGCAGCCAATATTTTGCGTGCCAGTGTTTACTCTACTAATGACGGCCGTGGCATCCAGAGCTTTGAAATCGACGTACAGGATGTCCAGCACCTGACCCGGGTTATGGAATCGGTGCAGAAAATCAAAGGGGTGCAGCAGGTCGAGCGCGTCAGAGTAGGCCGCAACAAGTAAGTGATTCTAAACTTGGGAGGAACTCATGGATAAAAAACAGATACAAACCAATAACGCCCCTGCCGCGATTGGACCCTATTCGCAGGCCATCCAGATCGGGGACTTCACTTTCTACTCCGGGCAGATTCCTCTGGATCCTCAAAGTGGCACGATTGTCGAAGGTGGAATCGTCGAGCAAACCCGGCAGGTGATGGCGAACATG
>JAAXQF010000379.1 GCA_012974435.1 Desulfuromonadales bacterium
GGTTAGAGCAGGAGGGTGGCAAGGATATTGAAAAAAAACGTCAGCGGTTTAAATTGCACCTTGATCCGTTTTTCGGCACCAAACCCCTCAGCCAGATCGACACCTTTAACGTCAATCGCTACAAAAAGACCCGGATAGACCACAAGGCGGCTCCCGGCACGATCAACCGCGAACTAGCAGCACTGTCACACCTTTTCAGCAAAGCGGTCGAATGGCACTGGTTAACCCATAAACCGGCCCTGATTAGGCGGCTCACCGAAGACACTGGCCGCATCATCTACCTGACCACTGAGCAGTGCAAAGACCTGCTCGATGCGGCCATCGAAGACAGCAACCCCTACTGCTACACTTTTATCCTCATCGGCCTTGAAACCTCATTGCGTCGGGAAAATATTCTGTCCATCAGGGTAGAAAACATCGACCTGAATAAGCGGGTGATATACATGTCTCATGGCAAGGCCGGGGCCAGAGAACAGCCGCTTACCCAGAATCTTACGGACTTTTTAAAAATGCATTTGGCAAATATCCCTGCCGATCAAGTCTGGTTATTCCCCTCGGCTCAAGCAAAAAATGGGCACATACCCTGTATTCGCAAGCCCTTCCAGAGAGTCGTCAAGGCGGCCGGACTTAACTCTGACGAGGTGACACCACACACTCTCCGCCACACAGCTATCACGCACCTCGTCCAGGCAAGGGTCGATCTTCCGACGGTCCAACGAATTTCTGGTCATAAAACCTTAGCAATGGTCGCTCGCTATAGCCACCAAAATGGCGCACATATCCAAGAGGCCATGGATATCTTGAACGATCGTTATCATACCGAGGGCTGAACTAACTGAGACGTTTCCGTGCTCTGTTACACAGGAATTACACAAACCGCCCAGTTCAAACAAAAAAAGCGACCCGGCCAAATCGGTTAAGTCGCTGTTTTTGTTATGGTACCCGGGACGAGAATCGAACTCGTACAATCTTACGATCGAGGGATTTTAAGTCTTTCAAAACCCGCCTTCACTCAGCATCACTAAGCATCCCACTAAAAGCGATTTTACTTTTATCTTTAGTATGTTACAATTGATTACACATTCCCAGAGCGTCACTAAAACGACCGATATGTCACGATAATTAGTTGTACTATGGTTGTACAGGAAATCAGACATGGTAAACAGATGGTTTAAATCAGACTACAAAGGTATCCGCTTCCGTAAGCATCCGACCAGACGTCACGGAGTACAGCCTGACCGCTATTATTCGGTTTATTTCAAGCTAGACGGTAAAACAAAAACCGAAGGAATCGGATGGGCTTCCAGTGGCATCAAGGCTAAAGAGGTCTATGAAGACCTTTGTGAGCTGAAACGCAACCAGAAAGCCGGCAAGAAACCTCGAACATTCAAAGAAAAGCGGGAGATGGGGGAACTGGCCATTCAGGATGAAAAAGATAAGAGCATCACCCTAGATCAATACTGGCCCAGCTATCTCGAATACGCCGGACGCACCAAGAAAAAACAGTCGTGGGAAAAAGAACAAAGCCACTTCAAGCACTGGCTCTCCCCTACCCTTGGTAAGGTCAAACTTCGCGAAATAAGACTGGATCAATGGGATCTGCTCGTTGGCAAACTCACCAAAGCCGAGCTTGCGCAGCGCACCATAGAATATATTACCGGAACTCTGCGGCGGGTTCTCAAGCATGCCTATGATCGACGTGTCACTGACGAAGCTCCCCCGAGCGGCAAACGGATAGGAGTCAAAGGACCGGGTAACAGCAACAGCCGGTTGCGCGTCATAACCGTCAGCGAGACAGAAGCCATTCTTAATAGGCTTGCAGAAATTGATCCCCATGGTGAAAAAATCACCCGCTTCGCCTTTCTGACGGGCTGCAGAGTATCAGAGGCGTTCAACCTCCGCTGGCGCGACATCGAAACAGCCAGGGGGGTCATCACCTTTCCCGATACCAAAAATAAAGACTCACGCCAGATTCAAATCTCTGAACCGATCGCAAAACTGTTTTCTGCAGATCAAGGCAAAGCTCCCGAAAGCCATGCATTCATCATGGAAAACGGTAGTCCATACAAGGAGTCACCCTATTCCTTCCGCCAGGTGGTAAATGAACTGAACCTTAACGATGGGCAGCCAAGCAGATATCGCATCACCTTCCACAGCATCCGTCATAGCGTTGCCACAGAGCTGGCCAAGCACTTGAACCTACGTGACCTGATGGATGTTATGGGCTGGCGTACAGTGCAGATGGCAATGCGCTACATCCATGGGAATGAAAAAGCCAAGCGCAATGCCCTTGCCGGACTAGAAAAGAACTTAAAACCCAAAGAAAGAGGTAAGGTAATCAAGATTAAACAGATACCCTGAACCGCAGCAGCTCAATTTTGACCAGGCAGCAACACCCCCCGCACAATTGACACACAACCAGAGAGCGCCCACTCCCTCCTCCAAAAACACATCACTCCCCGCAATACCTAAGCATTATTTTCAATAGAAATCCCCATAAGAAAAAAATAATAATTTCATTTTACTAGTTAACAATCCAGACAACCTTCGGTTGTTTTCTTTAGGATTGGTGCGGCACCGTTGTGTACTTCGGCGGAACAAGTACCTGTAATAACGCAAGAAAACCAAACCCAACCTCGGAGATCGGCTGTACATGCAGTTCCTATTGTGCCAAATTGAGGACCCGGGAATGCAGTTCCTCAGACAGTCGTTATAGGAGGTGCCACATATAGATATATCGGAAATGATTTTTAAACCAACGCGCAAAAAAACAAGCGACCGATGACTTCCGCGAAGAGTCAGGGTCGCTTGGGGGTGTGGAAATAACTACGGATAGCTATCTCGCACTGAGCAAGTTGATGCTACCCTAGGTTAAAATCCGCTGCAATGCTTTTCTGATCATCAGGATTATGCAAGCCCCCCCCCCTTATGCGCCTTCCCCTAATGGAGGCTGCCGTGAAACGACCCTACTTCTAGCGTGAACCTCGCTACACAGTCTGAGCCCAACGCCATTGGTATGTCTAATATCACAGGGACACGTGTACCTGCTGGTGCCGACAGGCTCTCTGCCATGGAAAATAACAGCAACTACTCAGCATCGCAGGAGGTTTTAATGGAAAAGCAAATCACCATCGAACAAATTTTTGAAAACCTCGAACGTAAAGCACCAGATATTCTCACCCGGCAAAAGATCCATGAATTGACCGGCGGTGCCATCTCGCCAAAAACTCTTGCAAACAAAGATAGCGAAGGGACCGGCATTGCCCCCCGTCTGTTAATCGGTGGCAAAGTCGTCTACCCCAAAAAGGCAGCTATCGCCTGGTTGAAGCAGAACTGCCAGATCGACAAGGGGGAATAGTTATGACCCGTAATCGTTTGCAAGACGCTAAAAACTGCCCCCATAAAGCGATCAAGGCTCGCTACGAAAAACTCCTTAATGC
>JAAXQF010000253.1 GCA_012974435.1 Desulfuromonadales bacterium
GTGAGAGACAGGGAGCGACGGATGCGAGGCTAAACTTAGCCTCAGGACCATTTTTGGGCCGACCAAGGTGTGACGCAAGAATCAGGCGGCCGCCGTTGTTAATGATGTGACGGATCGTCGGCATTGATGCATTGATACGGGTATCATCGGTGATCTGGTTTTTGTCGTCGAGTGGGACGTTAAAGTCGACGCGACAGAAAACCCGCTTACCTTGAAAATCGATATCTTTAATAGAGATCTTATTTAACATTTGTTCGCCTTACTGAAATCGGTGAGGTCTCTCAACTGTGCAACCTAATCAAAAGCAGAATAGGTTTAACGCAAAGGTGCAAAGGTGTGAAGAGAGAACGCAAAA
The DNA here is from genome assembly GCA_012974435.1 of Desulfuromonadales bacterium. Classification (GTDB taxonomy): domain Bacteria; phylum Desulfobacterota; class Desulfuromonadia; order Desulfuromonadales; family BM103; genus M0040. The sequence goes on from JAAXQF010000253.1 coordinate 356, forward strand.
AGAAATAAATTGTTTAAGACGAACGATTTACCCTTTGCGTCTTTGTTAGATTCTCATGGCGTCTTTGCGTTAAAAAAAGGGCAGGTTGATAACCTGCCCTTGATGTATCCATTTAGGCTTTAGCCATCAGCTTGACCAGGTCGACGATGCGGTTTGAGTAGCCCCATTCGTTGTCGTACCAGCTCATCACCTTAACCATTGTGCCGCCGATGACGGTGGTGGTTGCAGCGTCTACAGTTGATGAAGCCGGGTTGCCGTTGAAGTCACAGGAAACCAGAGGCTCAGTGCAGTAGTCGAGGATGCCTTGCAGCGGGCCGTTAGCAGCAGCTTGCATAGCAGCGTTGACTTCTTCGACACTGGTTGCCTTCTCGGTTTCTACAACCAGGTCAACAAGGGAGACGTTCGGGGTCGGTACGCGTACCGCCAGGCCGTCGAGTTTGCCTTTCAGTTCCGGCAGAACCAGGGCAACAGCTTTCGCAGCTCCGGTGGTTGTCGGGATCATCGACAGGGCTGCGGCACGGGCGCGACGCATGTCGCTATGTGGCAGGTCGAGGATGCTCTGGTCGTTGGTGTAGGCGTGAACAGTGGTCATCAGGCCTTTAACGATACCGAAGTTCTCCATAATGACCTTGGCGACAGGGGCCAGGCAGTTGGTGGTGCAGGAGGCGTTCGAGACGATGTTGTGCTGAGCGGCATCGTAGAGGTTGTCGTTAACGCCCATGCAGACGGTCAGATCAACTTCTTTGCCCGGTGCGCTGATGATAACCTTGCGTGCTCCGGCTTGAATGTGCTTGCCAGCGTCCTTGCCGTTGGTGAAGAAGCCGGTCGACTCGATAACGATATCGACGCCAAGCTCTTTCCATGGCAGGGCTGCAGGATCACGCTCACTGAAAACCTTGACTGATTTGCCGCCACACTGGAGGCTGTCATCCGTAGCGGATACGTCGGCAGAGAGGACACCGTGAATTGAGTCGTATTTAAGCAGGTGTGCGAGGGTCTGTGGATTGGTGAGATCGTTGATTGCAACGATCTCAAATTCTGATGAGCTTTGTGCCGCACGAAATACGTTCCGACCGATGCGGCCGAAACCGTTAATGGCTACTTTTACCGACATGTACTCGTCCTCCCAATGATGGTTTTAAAAAAAGAAAGATGCCTGACGGAGAACCGTTCAGACAGAAATATTTTCGACGCAGGGATGATAACGAATCGCCTGCTGATGGTCAACCGTTTTTAATCGTTTTAAGAACAATGTCGGTTGCTCTGATGTGCCGCTTTATGTTAAAAAAACGACTGGCTTTATTGTGTAAACTAATCATCACATCAAAGTCCTGTTTTCCCACCATCTTATGGATGCTCGGGGGCTTTCCCACAAAGACATGAAAAATTCTCTGGAAAGACGCATCCTGATCTTCAGCTTGCTAGCGCTGACCATCACGATCGCTGCGAATACCGGCTTCAATGTCGAAAGCTTCCGGCGTAGTTATCGTGACGGTATCCTTCAACGCGCACAGACCTTTGCTACAGCCTTGAAAAGTAAGGTAGAGGCCGTCGTTCTACTGGGCCTTCCCCTCGACGAGATCGACGGTATTTCTGAGCGTTGCCAGGACATCGTTAAGCACGACCATGAGATCAGCTATTGTCTCATTGAAGACCCCTCCGGAATTATTCTCTACCATAGTCAGGAATACCCACAGACAACCGAAGTAGAATATGTTGGCAACCTCTCGCCCGAAGTTTCAATCCTTGAATCGAAAACTATGGGCAAGATCTATGATCATGCCTCTCATCTTTACGATTATGACGATAAGGTCGTTGGACGTGTCCGCATCGGCTTTCAGGACCAGATCCTCAGCCAGCTGGTTATGAATCACCTTGGTTCAACGATCCTTGTTCTGATCGCTGCTTTTGTGGCCGCTTTTGCCATGATTGTGGTTTTTGCCCGTTACGATCTGGTTCTGCCGATTCGTCGGCTGTGTGGAATGGCTGAAGCCCTGGCTGCCGGCAGATTCGATACCAGGGCTCCTCAACTGAACATTCGCGAGTTGGACATGCTGGGCAATACGATGACCGGTTTGGCCAAATCTCTTCAGGAGCGTGATGAAGAATTGAGCCGCAACTATCATGAGCTGGAATCGACCAACCTCGAGCTGAAAACATCTTATGAACATCTTGCAAATATCAGTTCCGAACTGGGACGTAGCCGTGAGATGTATCGTTCGCTACTTGATGACGCCAGTGATGCCATCCTCGTTTGTGATGAAGACGATAATGTAGTCATCGCTAACAAGGCTGCTGAGGTCTTCTTCGGTCTGCCCAAGGCGCGAATGGAGAAAACCAACTACTTCTCATTCCTTGAGTCGATCAAATGCCATAACCTGGAAGAACAGTTCGAGAAGCATCAGGTAGCCCAACCCCTGAAGTCGACGGAATCGAACCTCCGCTTCTGGAGATCTTCGGATCAAAGTATTATTTTGGGTAAAGCCACCAACTCTGTAGTTGTGAGCAAGTCTAATCGTCTAATTCAGATCGTTATCCGTGATGCGACGAAAGAGGAGGAGATCAGACAAAACCTCGAGCGCACAGCAACCGAGATGGAACGCCTCAATCAGATGAAAAACTCCTTCCTCGGCTTGGCCTCCCATGAGCTTAAGACGCCTCTGACGATTATTATGGGCTACGTAGAGCTGTTGCTCACAGAACGTGAAGAGCTTTTTGACGAAGATACTCTCGAGTTGATCCGTCATATCTCCAGGGCAGGTGACCGACTCTCCGAAATTGTCAGGGATATGGTCGATGTCTCCCTGATCGATGGCCACACGGTTGATCTCATCAGTCAGGATGTTGATGTCAACATCCTGGTGCAACGTGCTGTTGATAAGGCTGAATCTTTTGTCAGACAACGTGAGCAAACTCTTAAGCTGGAACTGTCGAGTGATTTGCCTCTGGTCAGGTGCGACGTTGACCGCATTATCCAGGCACTTGGTAATGTTCTGGGTAACGCCATCAAGTTTACGCCGGACCGCGGAACGATTATCATCCAGACCAAGCTAGTCCATACTCCTCGCAAGCCTGAGAAGTTCGCTTCCGGCGGCATTGATGGCGCCTGCAACCTTAGCAATGGACAAGTCCCATACGTTGAGGTTGCTATCTGCGATAAAGGGATTGGCATTGCCGAAACGGAGCATGACGCTATCTTCGACAAGTTTCACGAAGTTGGCGATGTGGCAGAGCACTCATCGGGTAAAGTGGCATTTAAGAGTCGTGGCGCAGGTCTGGGCCTGAGTATAGTGAAAGGAATCGTTGATCTTCACGGCGGGGCCGTTTGGGTGGAGAGCCCGGGGCACGATCCAGATGGAATGCCCGGGAGCACTTTCTACCTCCTGCTTCCTGCGATAGACCCGAATGCTTAGAATATTCCCACTTGCATCATTGGCTCTCTTGCGCTATGTATCCGCCCACAAAAACATTCTTTGTCCGTCATCAGATTTATCTATTCCAGGTAGAAGGTGAACTATGAAAATCTGCCTTCTCGCCAGTGGCAGCAAAGGTAACTCAATACTTGTAGAAAGCGGAAAAACACGGCTCTTGATAGACGCCGGACTTTCTGCTCGAGAGTTGCGCAAACGACTTGATTCCGTAGGTGTCGAAGCAGAGAGCCTTGATGCACTGCTGATTACACATGAACATGGTGATCACGTACGCGGTCTCGGTCCCTTGGTCCGCCAACTTGAACTACCGGTTTACCTGCAAACAGATCTTGCCAGGAAACTGCCGGACGTCGGCAAACCGGAATGTGTCCGCGAATTTGTCGATGGTGAAGAGTTTACGATCAACGACCTGACGATCAGGCCTTTTGCGATCACGCACGATTGTTTGGCTCCGGTTGGCTTTACGCTGGACGGTGAACTTGGCAAAGTGGGTGTGGCCACAGACCTTGGGGTTGTGACGCGCCTGGTGACTGAGTGCCTGCAAGACTGCCGCGCCCTGGTGCTTGAAACCAACCACGACGAAGAACTTCTCCGCGACGGGCCTTACCCCTGGAAGTTGAAGCAACGTGTCCGCAGTAATCACGGTCATCTCTCCAATAACGCCGCTGGCAATTTGTTGCGGAGTCTCCTCTGGAACGGGCTTGAGACAGTCTTCCTGGGTCATCTGAGTGAAACCAACAATCGTCCGGATCTCGCTGTAGAGGCTGTCAGCGCGATCCTGGAGAAACAAAATATTTGTGAGCCGCAGGTCCTTCTCGGCAAACAGCACCTGCCGGTACTTTGGGCTGCGTAGAGGTTGCCTTCGAAGTTTGAGCTAGCAGCCTGTCTGACTATCAGGGCTGAAGCGAAAATTTGGCCGTTTGAGAACTGATTTTGGCTCATTTGAGAGTAATAGCCGTAGCTATTGGTCGAAAATGAGCTGAAATATGGGCCAAAGAGACGAATTTGCAGCCAGTTCATTGTAAGTCCGACATGCTGCTAGATTAGGGCTTTAACCACGAAGAACACAAAGGTCACGAAGAGGACATTGTGACGTCTATGTTTAGTTTTAGCAGTGTTTTTTGAGCCTAATGTAGAGTTCAGCTCCAATGATCCATCATGACTAAAGAATTATGTTTAAAGGTCGTGGCTTACTGTCCTTCGTGCCCTTCGTGGTTATATACTCAGGTTAGTTCTTAAGGAGTTTTAGATGGCTTGGAGAATAGTAGTCGGTCTCAAAGAGAATGTTCGTGATGCTCGCGGTGAGCGGGTGCGGCGCGAGATTCGGGAGCACCTCGGCATTGAATTACAATCGGTGCGAACGATTGATGTTTACACCGTCGATGCGCAACTTTCAGAAGGTGAGGTAGCCGCTGCTGCCGCGGGGCCGTTCAGTGATCCGGTGATCCAGGACTATACAATCAACCAGCCCTTGGCCCTTGACTTCGACGTTTTGGTCGAGGTTGGTTATCGCCCTGGCGTGACCGATAATGTCGGGCGAACCGCACGTGAAGCGATCCAATACCAGACAGGGCGAGCTTTTGCTCCGGAGGAAGGTGTCTATACCTCGGTCCAGTATCTCCTTTCCGGTGATATCTCTGTTGAGGACGCGGAGAGGATCGCTAAGGATTTTCTCGGCAATGGTTTGATCCAACGTTGGGACATTGTCTCTCGTGCCGATTTCGATGGCAGCAAGGGCGTCGCGGTGACTGTCCCCAAGGTGACCAGCACGGCGAAACCAGAAGTCAGGCCGATCAGCCTCGAAGTCAGTGATGAAAAGCTGATGGAAATCAGTCGCAGCGGCATGCTTGCCTTGACTCTTGAGGAGATGCAGGCGATCCAGTTCTATTACCGCCGGGAAGATGTGATTGCTTCGCGCAAGGCTGTCGGCCTTGACGCTATGCCCACCGATGTTGAACTCGAAGCACTGGCCCAGACATGGAGTGAGCACTGCAAACACAAGATCTTCTCTGCACGCATTGAGTATGAAGACGATCAGGGCAACCAGGAAGTCATCAACTCTCTCTTTAAAAGCTACATCATGCAGGTGACGGCTGATGTTCGCAAAGCCAAGGGTAAAGACGATATCTGCCTCTCGGTCTTTAAAGATAACGCAGGTGTCATTAAGTTTAACGACGACTGGAGCCTGGTCTTTAAAGTTGAGACTCATAACTCTCCGAGTGCCCTTGATCCTTACGGCGGCGCGCTGACCGGCATCGTCGGCTGTAACCGTGATGGTTTCGGAACCGGTATGGGTGCTCGCCTGATGTTTAATACCGATGTCTTCTGCTTTGCTTCACCTTTTTACGATAAGCCTCTGCCTCCACGCCTGCTTCACCCGCGTCGTATCTTTGAGGGTGTCGTCGAAGGGGTTGAACATGGTGGTAACAAGAGCGGCATCCCAACGGTTAACGGTTCGTTAGTCTTCGACGAGCGTTTCGCAGGCAAGCCCCTTGTTTACTGTGGTACGGGCTCGATTATGCCGCGCATTCTCAATGGCCAGCCTTGTCATGAGAAGGAAGCTAAGGTTGGTGACCGTATCGTCATGGCAGGCGGTCGCGTTGGCAAGGATGGTATTCACGGTGCCACTTTCTCCTCGGAAGAGCTTCACGAAGGCTCACCGGTGACCGCAGTGCAGATCGGTGATCCGATCACCCAGCGTCGCATGTTTGATTTCTTGATCATTGCCCGTGATCGTGGCCTTTATAACGCAATTACCGACAACGGCGCAGGCGGACTCTCCTCGTCGGTTGGTGAGATGGCTGAGTTTACCAATGGCTTCGAGATGCACCTCGACCGTGCGCCTCTCAAGTACAGTGGCCTGCAACCCTGGGAGATTCTGATCTCTGAAGCCCAGGAGCGCATGACTATGGCTGTGCCTCCGGAGAAGCTGGAAGAATTTTCAACTCTGGCTGATGAAATGGGTGTTGAAAGCACCGACCTTGGTCAGTTTACCGACTCCGGCTATTTCCACTGTCTCTACGAAGGTGAAACTGCTTCGTACCTGCCGATGGAGTTCATCCACGACGGTGTGCCGCAGATGGTACTGCCGGCACGCTGGACACCGCCTTCGTTGCAGGAACCTGACTTTTCTCAGCCTCTCGATATGGATGCGACCCTGCGTCACATGCTGGGCCGTCTCGATATCTGCTCCAAGGAATCGGTTGTACGCCGTTACGACCACGAAGTTCAGGGTGGAACAGTGGTTAAGCCGCTGGTTGGTGTTGCCAATGACGGGCCTTCCGACGCCGCTGTTGTAAAACCTCTCTTTGACTCCTTCGAAGGTGTAGTGGTTGCCCACGGTATCTGCCCGAGCTACAGCGATATCGATACCTATCATATGATGGCCAACGCAGTGGATGAAGGCTTGCGTAATTACGTCGCCGTTGGCGGCAACATCGAGCATGTGGCAGGCCTGGACAACTTCTGCTGGTGTGACCCTGTGGTCAGCGCCAAGACGCCGGACGGCGAATACAAGGCTGCCCAGCTTGTTCGCGCCAACCAGGCTCTCTACGATTACTGCCTGGCTTTCGGTGTTCCCCTGATCTCCGGTAAAGACTCGATGAAGAACGACTACATGATCGGCGATACCAAGATCTCGATTCCGCCGACCGTGCTTTTCTCTGTGATTGGCAAAATCGAGGATTTGCGCAAGGCGGTCACTATGGACGCCAAGGCGCCCGGTGATCTGGTTTACCTGCTTGGTGAAACCCGGGACGAGCTCGGTGGCTCCGAATATTATGCTCTGCATAACCAGGTTGGGGCGAACGTTCCGAAGGTTGACGCAGAGAGCGCTATGCAGCGTTATCGTACCCTTAATGCTGCTCAGGGAGAGGGCTTGATCGCTTCTTGCCATGATCTCTCTGACGGTGGTCTCGCGGTCTCTCTTGCGGAAACGGCCTTTGCTGGTGGCTTCGGCATTTCTGTCGATCTGCACGATGTCCCCGTTAATGCCGCCATGAGAGAAGATCGGTTGCTCTACAGTGAATCGGCTAGCCGACTGTTGGTGACGGTTAAAGAAGAGAACAGCGAGCAATTCGAGAAGCTTTTCGCCGGTCAGATTTTCGCATGCATCGGCGAAGTGACTGCTGATGAATATCTGAAGATTACAGGTCTTCAGGGTGAAGTCCTGATTCGAAGCACTATTGATGATCTCAAGGAAGCGTGGCAGAGCCCGCTGCGGGAGATGTAATGATGTCTAAACAAGTACGGGCTGTTGTCATCTCCGGTAATGGCACCAACTGTGAACGTGAAGTCGCTAACGCTTGCCGCGTGGCTGGCGCTGAAGTTGTTGATATTGTCCATGTTGCCGAACTGATCTCCGGCCGAGCCCGGCTGGATGACTATCATTTCCTCAACCTGGCAGGTGGCTTTCTGGATGGCGATGACTTAGGGAGCGCCAAGGCCGGAGCGAATCGCTTGACTCATGCTGCGGTTAAGGGCAGTGAGGAGACCTTAAGCGACCAGTTGCAGCGCTTTATTGCCGACGGCAAGCTGGTTATGGGGGTCTGCAACGGCTTCCAGTTGATGACCAAGATGGGCCTGCTCCCGGCTATTGGTGGTGATTACCAGCGGCAATCGGCGACTTTAACGTTTAATGATGGCGGCCGCTTCGAAGACCGATGGTGCTACCTCAAGGTTGATCAGGAGTCTCCCTGCGTTTTCACCCGCGGCCTCGACGGTGTTTATCTGCCGGTTCGCCACGGCGAAGGCAAGTTCGTTGTCGAGAACGACGAGTTGTTGCAACAGATTGAGGAAAAACACTTGTCTGTTGTCAAATACTGCGACGCTGATTACCAGGCACCGGTTATGGAGTATCCGTTGAATCCGAACGGTTCGGTGGCCGCAATTGCTGGCGTCTGCGACGAATCCGGCAGGCTCTTTGGCTTGATGCCGCACCCGGAAGCTTATATTCACAGAACCCATCATCCCCGCTGGACCCGGGAACCAGAGTTGCCGGAAGAAGGAATGGGGTTATGGTTATATATCAACGCAGTCAAGTACATTCGCGAGAATCTACTTTAGAGCCAGGAGCGCGGTACGTGGGACGCGGAACGTGGTTAAATCAAAAGCCTAAAACGAAGCTATAAGCGTTTAACGCACCAAGAGTTAGGTGCCTTAAAGCGAGGTTAGAAGAAAGTACCCTGAGAAAATTGTCCCAATAAATTAGTTTTTAAACTTTGCGTCTTTATTGGGTTCCCTTAGCGCCTTTGCGTTAATTTTTTGTTTTCAGATTCATAAAGCAAAGCTGATTATCAGCGGCGGAGATTTTTAAATCATGTCTGACAAGTTTCATGATGAATGCGGTGTCTTCGGTATCTTCGGTCACCCGGAGGCCTCCAACCTGACCTACCTCGGTCTTTACGCTTTGCAGCATCGCGGTCAGGAGAGTTGTGGCATTGTCTCCGGCGATGGTAAGAGGTTGCACTCTTATAAAGGCATGGGGCTGGTGTCCGACCGCTTCAAACGGGACTCGATTTTTGACGAATTGCCTGGCCGCAACGCGATCGGTCATGTTCGCTATTCAACCGCCGGCAGCAGTGATTTCAAGAATGTTCAGCCGATCATGGTTGATTATGCCCGCGGCAGTATCGCCGTTGCTCACAACGGCAACCTGGTTGACGCTCAGGAAGTGAGGAATGACCTGGAGCACACAGGGTCGATCTTCTCTACGACCTCTGATACGGAAGTTCTGATTCACCTGTTGGCAAAATCGCAGAGTGATTCGTTGGCAGATCGTGTCGCTGAAGCTTTGATGGCAGTTAAAGGTGCATACAGCATCGTTTTTCTCACCGAAACGCGCATGGTCGCGGTTCGTGATCCTAACGGTTTCCGTCCTCTTGCTCTCGGCAGACTCAATGGTGCTTATGTTGTTGCCTCCGAAACCTGTGCTTTCGACCTGATCGATGCTGAGTTCATTCGTGAAATCGATCCGGGAGAGATGGTCGTTATCGATAAAGATGGTTTGAAGTCTTACCGGCCTTTTAAAGAAACTGCGCCATCACCCTGCATTTTCGAATTTGTTTACTTTGCACGTCCGGACAGCACGATCTTCGGTAAGCAGGTTTACACGGTCCGTAAAGAGCTCGGTCGCCAGCTGGCTCGTGAACATCATGTCGACGCTGATGTCGTGCTTGCTGTGCCGGACTCCGGTGTGCCGGCGACAATGGGTTACGCTGAAGTATCGGGCATCCCCTTCGAGTTGGGGCTGATCCGCAATCATTACGTCGGTCGAACCTTTATCGAGCCGCAGCAGTCGATTCGCCACTTCGGTGTCAAGCTTAAGCTCAATGCTGTCCGTGACGTGATTGAAGGCAAGCGCGTTGTTGTCGTCGATGATTCTCTGGTACGCGGCACCACGGCGCGTAAGATCGTCAAGATGATTCGTAACGCAGGTGCTCGTGAAGTTCACGTGCGCCTTTCCAGCCCACCGACCAGCTTTCCCTGCTACTACGGCATAGATACACCGTCCCGCAAGGAATTGATCTCCTCGTCGCATACAATCGATGAGATCGCTCGCTACATAACCGCTGATTCCGTTGGCTACCTGAGTCGAGAAGGCATGTTGACGGCGGCGGGAGTTCCGGAAAGGTGTGAAGGCAAACGTTTTTGCGACGCCTGTTTCAGCGGCGAATATCCGGTCAAATTTCCCAGGTTAAAGGCTGATAGTCAGTTGGGGCTTTTTTGAAAACAAAAAAATGAATAAGGGATAAGGGATAAGGGTTCTGGGCTAATGGTTAACCCTGAGCCTTGAACCCTGTACCCTGTACCTTTAGATAAATTTTGAGGAGAGATTGATGAAAGAACAGGAACGTAATGAATTAATGCAGATTGTACGTGAACTGTCTTACGAGGAGCGTGAAGTGACTCTGGCTTCCGGGCGTAAGAGTAATTTCTATTTTGACGGTAAACAGACAGCTCTTCATAGCAAAGGTGGTTTGTTGGTTGGTAAAGCCTTCTGGGAGATTGTCAAAACCTTTGAAGGACCGATCCACGGTGTTGGCGGTTTAACCATGGGGGCCGATCCGATCGCTACGGCAACGTCTATCGCCGCGACTCTCGATGGCCAGCCTGTTCATGCTTTCATTATTCGTAAAGAGCCTAAAGGGCACGGTACCGGTCAATGGTTGGAAGGACGCAAGAACCTGCCTCCAGGCTCCCGTGTCGTGATTGTTGAAGATGTTACGACTACAGGCGATTCGTCCTTGAAGGCTGTTGATCGCGCTCAGCAGGAAGGTCTCGAGGTGCTGGGCATCATTACTCTGGTTGATCGCGAAGAAGGCGCCCGCGAGAACATCGAAGCTCAGGGGCAGGTCCTGAAGTCTGTTTTTACGAGGACTGAGGTCGTCGCATAAGCTTCAACTAAATTTTTGATTACCGAACGGGGATGCGTGATGCATCCCCGTTTTGCGTTATAATGGGTCAGAAAGATAAGGAGCATATCGATGAATAAACCTGTGAGAACTGTTCTATTGATTGTTTCCTGTATGCTGGCCTTGCTTGTTTCCGGGTGTTTGCAGACGAAAGAACTGTATAACGGCAACAAGGTTACGGCTGAAAAGGTTGCGTTGAGCAAAGACGCCTCTCAGGTAGGCACCTGGGAAACTTTCGACCTCAAGATTGCCTATAAATTTGCTGTCAAAGGTGACATTCTCGAAATCTCAGGGCAGGCAGAACTCGGTGATCACCAGAAAATGGTTTATGACCATGTTCGTTCTCTGGATATCTACCTCTTTTTCCTCGATTATGATTCCCGGGTCTTGTTAACTGGACCTCTGGACCAATCATTCGGGGGCAGTACGGAACAGACGGTGCTTTTCACGCGTTCTTATAAAATCCCAGCCGGTTCCAAAGCTCTCTCCTTCGGCTACTCTGGACAGGTCGCGGAACAGGACGGCCAAATGACTTTCTACCTGCTTCCTTTGAAGAAGTGACTGAGCTTCTGTTGAGAGTGTTATGCAAACAGCCCAATACTTCCCTCCTGATTATAGCTCTGCAAAACAATCCTTTCTCGCTGCGGCTCATGCCTGCGGTGCAGAGATAGAGAGTTTTATCGCTCCGACACTTTCAACAAAAGGAAAGGAACTCTTTACAGACGTCGCAGCCCTTGGCCAGATCGATGCTGTAAACGCTTTAGTCATTATCTCCGGGACTCATGGTGTCGAAGGCTTTGCTGGGTCCGGTATTCAAGCAGGTTTGTTGTTTGAAGGTGTTTTTCGTCACCTTTGTCCTGATGTTAAAGTCATAATAATCCACGCATTGAATCCTTACGGCTTTGCTGAGAAGAGAAGGTTTAACGAAGACAATGTTGATTTAAACCGAAACTTTATCGATCACGCTAAATCCGGCTCAAGTAATTATGATTATGACCAGCTGGCTACGGCAATTGCTCCTCGATCTCTCTCTCGTGTCACTGAGTTGTCAGCTCAACTGAAAATCCTCTGCTACCGACTTCGCAATGGCCGCTCCAGATTGCAGCATGCTGTAACTCATGGCCAGTACTCGCATCCTCAGGGCCTCTTTTATGGCGGTCACTTTGAGGTTTGGTCGAATCAGCTTCTGCGTAGTCTCACAGAAAAGCATCTGACGAGTTGCTCCCGTGTTGCGGTCGTTGATCTGCATACTGGTCTTGGCTCGTATGGCAAGGGCGAGCTTATTATGGATGCCTCGGAGGATGATCCTGTGTTTGGGCGTGCGGTCTCAATTTGGGGCGTTGAGCGAGTCAAGTCAACTATTGCAGGTGGCTCAGTGTCAAGTAGTCTGGTTGGTACGATCAATCAAGCCTTTGTCGATATGCTGCCAACTTCCGAAGTTACAGCTGTAGGCCTTGAATTCGGAACTTTGCCAAAGATGGCCGTGTTCAATGCACTTCGAGCGGAGAACTGGCTGTATCATCACGGTGACCAAGGATCTCGTAATGCTGACGAGATAAAAGAAGCCCTTTTGCGAGCGTTTTACCCCGATGACGATGCGTGGAAAGAGAGCGTTATGGAGCAGGGTAGGGATGTTGTTGAGAGGGTTTTGAGAGCATGGGCTGAGTGACCTCTGCTCTTTTTGTATAACTTCTAACCCTAAAGACAAAAGCAAAACCGTCCGGTTTGCCAGATAGTAACTTCATTTTCTTTGTGGCGACAAAGCAAACGAAGCAAAAGAAAACTTGGCGCTGCGCTTGGCATGTCTGGCTCGATATCACGGCAACATCAATTCAGCAAAGATTATCCGACAATCAAGCTACTGTTCCCCCGTAGTTGACGAGGTCCTTGAGAACCTCTC
>JAAXQF010000523.1 GCA_012974435.1 Desulfuromonadales bacterium
GCTCATTTGAGAGTAATAGCCGTAGCTATTGGTCGAAAAGGAGCTGAAATATGGGCCAAAGAGACGAATTTGCAGCCAGTTCATTGTAAGTCCGACAGGTTGCTAGCGTCTTATGTTTTCTCTTTGCGCCTTTGCGTTAAGATATTTATCCTTAAGTTACATGTTTACATAATGAAACATTAAACAGTAACCCATCAGAAGAGGTCCCAATGAAAGGAACAGAACTGGTTTTAAGGGCATTGCACGCCAAGGGTGTGAAGTACATCTTTGGCTACACGGGCGGCGCGATCATGCCGATCTTTGATGAAATGGAAAAACAGAAGCTTTTCACTTTTGTTATGCCTCGTCACGAGCAGGGAGCGACTTTCATGGCCCAGGGCCTGTCGCGCGCATCACTTTCGACCGACACGCCACAAATCGGTGTCTGCATGTCGACGTCCGGACCGGGAGCCATGAACCTGGTCACCGGGATCGCTGATGCACATATGGATTCGGTGGCGATGGTGTCAATCACCGGTCAGGTCGCAACAGGTGTTATCGCCACGGATGCTTTCCAGGAAAGTGATGTGGTTGGTGTCATGATGCCGATCTGCAAGCAAACCTACATGCCGTTGACCACTGAAGAGGTTGAAAAAACAGTCCACGAGGCCTTCTACGTTGCGACGACTGGACGTTTCGGCCCGGTCGTTATAGATCTTCCCAAAGATGTACAGGTTCAAAGTGTTGGTGAGAACTACTCGTTTAACCCGAAAACGTTCCGCCCGAAACTTCCCGGCTTTTACTACCATCCCTCGCCGGAGCGGGAAGTTGTCCACCAGGCGATTGAGATGATGAATCGCAGCGAGCGACCGGTCATGTTCTGCGGGCACGGCGTCATCTCCAGTAATGCCGGTGCGATGCTCCAGGAGTTGGCGGAAAAGACCAATATCCCGGTTGCCTTCACGCTGCATGGTTTGTCGGCGATGCCGGCTGATCATCCCCTGAGCCTGGGTATGATGGGGATGCACGGGACGGTAGAAGCGAATCGTGCCATCATGAACGCCGATCTGATCATCAGTTTCGGTATGCGTTTCGACGATCGCGTAACCGGTAAACTGAATGAATACGCCAAAAATGCCGATGTCATTCACGTGGAGATTGACCCTTCAGAACTCGACAAAAATGTCGCCACAACGGTTCCTATTAACGCCGATGTCGCACGGACTCTGCATGTCATGCTGCATGACCCGGAGCTGGTTTCCAAACCCCGTCGTCGCTGGTTGAAGGAGATCGAGACGAATCGTCAGGAAACAGTTGCTGAGATTGAGGCCGAGATCGCTGCAGGTGTTGGTGATGACGGCAAGCTCCTGATGAAAACCATCATCCGACGCTTGTCAGATATCACCGAAGGCAAAGACATTGTTGTTCCCGATGTCGGCCAGCACCAGATGATGTCAGCGCGTTATTACAACTTCCAGACCAATAACAGCTGGTTTACTTCAGGCGGAGCCGGCACCATGGGTTGTTCCTTGCCGATGGCAATCGGTGCCAAGCTGGCCCGACCGGACGAACGGGTCTGGTCGATTAGTGGCGACGGTGGTTTCCAGATGAATATCCAGGAACTCTGTACCATCATGGAACATGACACAGATGTCAAAATCATGATCCTGAACAATGGCTACCTTGGAATGGTTCGTCAGTGGCAGACCCTTTTCTTTGATGGCCGTTACGCCGGCACACCGATGATCAGTCCGAATTATGAATTCATTGCCAAGGCTTATGATCTCCCCTACCAGAAGGTCACCAAACTGGACCAGGTCGATGCGGCGATTCGTAACGCTATTGATCACAACGGGGCTTACATCCTTGAATTTATCTGCGACCCTTCCGAAGTTATTCTGCCGATGATCCCTTCCGGTGGTGGCTTTGCAGACATGATCGTATCGCGGCCTAAATCTTAAGTTTGATGCTTTTTACGGGGATATAAAATGACAGTTAAAAAAATGAAAAGACGGTCCATTCTGGCCTTTGTGCAAGATAAGCCGGGCACTCTCAATAAAATCTCTATGATGATTCGACGCAAGATGTACAACGTTGACACCTTGACGGTTTGTAAGGCCAAAGCCTCAGGAGTCAGTCGCATGACCATCACCTTGCGCGAAGATGATGAGGCCAAGGTGTTGCAGGTCATACGGCAGCTGGAGAAATTTACCGAGGTGATCCGGGCCAAGGAGCTCGATCGAGATCAAAGCTATTGGCGCGAAGTTGCGATCATCAAGTTCGAGCTCGAGAAAAAAGCCATCGAAAAGTTACAGAAGAAATACCAGATTGAAATCCTCGATGCTCAGCCACACGATATCTACATCGTTCAGATTGCAGGACCAACGGAGCGGATCGACAGTTTCCTGAAGGATGTCGGTACTGAACATTTTATTGAAATCGCAAGGACCGGCGTCACGGCGATGGACAAATAATGGCGTCGCAAAAAGTCCGCCCTACTGCGTTACAGCGTTTTTCAGGACTTCGACATACGTGTGTATGTCTTCACCCCTGAAAAATCACTAAGCCTTGTCGGACGAAATTTTGCTTACCATTGTAGTTGTTGATCGAAAAAGTAAGGAAGATGATGAAACATCGCAGCGAAGAAATAACCGGTCGTAAGGACGGTGCAAAGTGGGTTGAACGGACAGCTGCGAGGACCATGCTGCGCGCGGTGCGTTTTACTGATGAGGATTTTGATAAGCCTATCATCGCGTTGGCTGTGCCACATACCAACGGTACGCCCTGCAATGATCATGTTCGGGCGCTCGGTGACATTGTCCAGAAGGCCATCGAAGACGCTGGCGGCAAGGCGATCATTTTTGGTACTCCGGTCGTCTCTGATGGTATCTCCATGGGCACCGAGGCGATGAAGTATTCGTTGGTGAGCCGCGAGGTGATCGCCGACAGCATCGAGTTGATGACCGAAGGTTACCGGGTGGATGCCGTTATCACCCTCTCCGGTTGCGACAAAACCATCCCCGCTGCTTTGATGCCGATCGCCCGCAACAACCTGATCGGCCTGACCCTTTACGGCGGCAGTATCCTCCCCGGCGAATACCACGGCAGGGCCCTCAATATTGTCAGCGCCTTTGAGGCGATCGGCGCCCACTGTGCCGGCAAGATCGATGCCGAAGAGTTGCATGCGATCGAATGTCACTCCTGCCCAGGAGCCGGTTCCTGCGCCGGTATGTACACAGCCAACACCATGGCCTCAGCTATCGAAGCCCTCGGTATGAGCCTGCCCGGTTCTGCTTCCAATCTTGCTGTTGATGAAGGCAATCAGATCTCTGCAGATAAACGTGAAGATTGTGCCCGAGTCGCCCAGGCCGTGATTGGTCTGCTGCAGTCCGGTATCCTGTCTCTTATACACATCTGACGCTGCCGACGAATAGAGATTTCAAACCCTTCGGTCAATACGTGATGAATGACCTGCACAAGATCGGCGGTCTGCCGATGGTGATGAAGACCTTGCTTGATGCCGGATATCTGCATGGCGATTGCATAACAGTGACCGGGAAAACTCTAGCTGAGAACCTGGCTGATGCACCGCAAAGGCCTGAAAATCAAGATGTCATCTACAGCCCGGAACAACCATACGCTCCCCCCAATCGTCATATCCGTGTCTTACGTGGCAACCTCGCCTCTGAGGGCTGCGTGATAAAACTCAGCGGTAAGGAGATGACTCACTTTACCGGTCCGGCACGGGTGTTTGATCGGGAGGAAGAAGCTCTCGAAGCAATCCTTGCCGGAAAGATCAATGCCGGAGATATTGTCGTTATCCGCTATGAGGGCCCCAAAGGTGGCCCCGGCATGCGCGAGATGCTATCTCCATCGGCGGCCTTGATGGGCGCGGGGCTCGGTAAAGATGTCGCCCTGGTCACCGATGGTCGTTTCTCTGGCGGCACCCACGGCATTATGATTGGTCACGTTGCGCCAGAAGCTCAGGTCGGAGGACTTATCGCACTCGTTCAAGAGGGTGACGTGATTACTGTCGACCTCGGTCTTGGCGAGTTGAACCTCATGGTTGATGACGACGAAATCAGCAAACGTTCGGCGCAGTGGAAGGCTCCCGAGACTCGTTATACTCGTGGTGTTCTGGCTAAATATGCCAAACTGGTCTCTTCCTCGTCTTGTGGCGCTGTGACCAGTTGAGAGTTATTCTTGAATTCACCCACTTATAGCTAATATCAGGCCGACTGATACTTAGAAGTGTTCAAGGGAGAATACATATGAAAACAATCAAGGTTGTTGTTGAAAGATGGGTGGAAGTTCCTGATGAGTGGGAGCTTGTCGAACCTGAGCACACCGGGCAGATTCACCTTGAAACAGACAGCCATTGCCTGATTCCTGAGTTAACCTGGCTAGGTCTTTTGGACCAGTCAGAAGAAACTTGCGGCTGGGAAGAGCTTGAGGGTGATGATAAGGACAAGCTTGGCAATATGATGGTCGGCGGATCAAGCTCCCTTGAATATCAAGAGGATGAATAAATAGTTTTCTGGTTTTTCATCAACTCGTCATTGGGTCTCAGTTGATCAAAGAGCTGCGAGCGTAAACGCTGCAGCTCTTTGACTTTTTATGCTCTCCGCTGGCGTAATGAGTGACTATTTAACAATATAGTTCCTAGCTAAACATCAAATCTCAGGTACATTCTAATATGTGACAAGGTTTGTAAGCTTATCCCGCTGACAGCGTACGGTCTAAGCGCTTTCATTATATGTGAGGAGTTGGAAAAGATGACTTCAAATGATCGTAAAATAACTGATTCTTTACTGGATATTGAAAATGCCGAGTGGCGTGAATCGCTCGATTATGTTTTGCAGACGCAAGGTGAGGAGCGGGTCCAGGAGTTGCTGCGCCTGCTGCAGGTGCGGGCCCAGGAGCAGGGGGTCAGTGTTCCCTTTACCGCGAATACCCCTTACATCAATACGATTCCCAAGAATCAACAGCCGGTTTTCCCGGGCAACCGTGAAATCGAGCGACGTATCAAGTCGATCATCCGCTGGAACGCCATGGCCATGGTGGTTCGCGCCAATCGTGAGAGCACCGGGATCGGTGGCCATATCTCAACTTATGCCTCGGTTGCAACCCTCTGGGAAGTTGGCTTCAACCATTTCTGGCGAGGGCGCACAGACGAGTTTTTAGGTGACATGGTGTATTTCCAGGGCCATGCCGCGCCGGGTGTCTATGCTCGGGCCTTTCTTGAAGGCCGTCTCAGCAGTGAAGACCTGAGTCGCTTTCGGAATGAGCTGGCTCCGGAAGGAGGCCTCTCTTCCTATCCTCATCCTTTCTTGATGCCGGACTTCTGGGAATTTCCGACGGTCTCCATGGGGCTGACTGCAATCTCTGCGATCTATCAGGCCCGCTTCAATCATTACCTGGTTGATCGTGGCTTGCGCAAATCAAGTGGTCGTAAAGTCTGGGCGATGCTCGGTGACGGTGAGATGGATGAGCCCGAATCGCTCGGCGCCATCACTCTGGCGTCACGGGAGAAACTCAACAACCTGATCTTTGTCATCAATTGCAACCTGCAGCGTCTGGATGGTCCTGTGCGCGGCAATGGCAAAATTATTCAGGAACTGGAAGCAGCTTTCCGTGGTGCAGGTTGGAACGTCATCAAGGTGATCTGGGGCGATGACTGGGATCATCTACTTGAAAAGGACGATACGGGCCTGCTGGTCAAACGTATGGATGAAGTCCTCGATGGTGAGATGCAACATTTCACTCTTAAAAAAGGTGATTACGTCCGTGAACATTTCTTTGGTAAATATCCTGAACTCTTGAAACTGGTCGAGGGTTACAGTGACGAGCAACTGGGACGCTTGACCCGTGG
>JAAXQF010000428.1 GCA_012974435.1 Desulfuromonadales bacterium
GAAGTGCTCGTCCTGGCTTGCTCCAGGACGGGCACGTCCTTATTCACGAGGGAGCCCTGTTTTCCAATCCTTTGCCGACACCAATGGCAGATGACGCCCATTGGCTTCGTTTGCCCCAAGCAAATTTTCGCCACGTGGATATGTCTTTTTCCGAGGGAGGCTACGATGCAATACGTCCGCATTTACACGGATTCAGAAGGAGGAAGCCGTTTCGAAGATCTGGAGGTTGAATTAGCCGAGGTGAATTTCGCCCCTCCGGCCCCTCCAGTCCAATTGTCAGCATACACCTCTGCCACGCAATGGGCTTTTTTCGCGATACCTCCAGGTTGGAACGGTGATTGGCATCCAACGCCGAGGCGACAGATTTTCTTCTATCTTGTCGGCCAAGTAGATATTGAGGTAGGCGATGGCACCATTCGACGCTTCGGACCAGGTGACGCCATCATTGTTGAAGACACGACGGGGAAAGGGCATCGCAGCCGCACAGTCGGGGACGAGACAGCACTTCAGGCTGTCGTGCAGATGCCTGATGACGAGTAGTTAATAATTCAAGACGGAACCCAGAGGTAAACTAATGGATAGCATCGGTACATTTCTCAATTCGCAGCCTTTTATCGCCTTATTCCTGGTTATCAGCCTTGGCTATGCAATTGGCAAGATCAGCATCGCGGGTCTTTCGCTTGGCTCCGGAGCGGTTCTCTTCGTCGGCTTGGCGGTCGGTGCCATTGCTCCTAAGGCGACACCGCCTGGGCTCCTTATTTCCGTCGGTCTGGCGATGTTTGTCTATGGGCTTGGAATCCGGTACGGCAAAGAATTTTTCAGGGGCATTGCGAGCCCGTTCGGCATCAAGGCCAACCTCCTGGCCGCCTGCGCGGTGCTTATGGGGGGCGTTGTCGCCGTGTTTGCTGCCAAGTTCGCGGGCATGGAATCAGACTTCGCCGCCGGCATGTTCACCGGCGCGACGGGCAGTACGCCCGGCATGCAGGCGGCCATGGAAGCTTCCGGCACACTCAACCCGGCCGTCAGCTACGCTATCGTCTACCCCTTCAGCATCATCGGGCCGATCCTCTGCTTTTACCTCTTCAACCTGCTCTTGAAACCGAAGATTGACATCCCAGCACCCAGCCGACTCATAGTCGCCGAAGCCCGAGCGGACGAGCGAGGTCTTTCTGGATTGACCATCGCGGAGCTCCTCCAACGGCTGCCGGAGGACGTGCATCTCCTCCAGCTTCGGCGTTCCGGCATGAACCTGATTCCGGATCCTACGATTCGCCTCGAGCCCGACGATGTCGTTTCGGTACAAGGTTTCCCGGAGGCGATCAGCAAACTCGAACTCGGCAGCACGGAAGAAGTGCGCGGCGATCGACGCCAGTTCGATTATGTCCGCTGTTTCGTTTCCAAGTCGCAATTCGTTGGAACGAAGCTCAGCGAACTCGAGATGCCCGAGGGCCTCTCCGCGAAGGTCATCCATGTGCGGCGTGGAGATGCGGATGTGCTGCCGAGCCCAAGCCTCACCATTGAATATGGAGATCAGGTCATCGTCATGGTGGAAGCTTCGGGACGGGATGCTATCAGCAAACACTTCGGCGACTCGATCTCGGCACAAGCAGAATACAGCTTCGTTTCCCTCGGGCTCGGTTTAGTTCTGAGCGCTTTCCTCGCCATGGTTCCGATCCCGATTCCTGGCGTGGGTAAAATCTCGCTCGGGATGGCTGCTGGTCCGCTTGTGGTTGGACTGATCCTCGGCTATTTCGGTCGGCTCGGTCCGTTCAACTGGAACCTGCCTACGGTTGCCAACAACGTCCTTCAGGGTTTCGGTATCTCGCTCTTCCTGGCCGGCGTAGGCATGGGGGCTGGCGCGCCGTTTGCGGAGAATATTGCCAAGGGTCTCCCCTTCATTATCACGGGGATACTCGTGCTCATGACCGTTGTGCTGTTCATCCTGCTGGTTGGCTATTACGTGCTGAAGATAAACTTCGACGATCTCCTGGGCGTGGTCGCGGGCGCCTTTGGCAACCCTGCCATCCTGGGATACGCGAATCAACTGGCCCCAACGGGCAGAGCCAGCATCGTCTTTGGGATGGTCGTTCCCGTTGTGGGTGTGGTATTAAAGGTCATCATTGCCCAGGTGATTGTTTCCTTAGCTTCCGGTGCTGCCCCGGTGGGCTGAAACGTACGATGTTTGCTATAAGCTCTCAACTTTTATTAAGGAGAACACCATGAAGTTTCCCGTTCGCAACCTTCTGCCTCTAGCTGGTGGAGTTACTGTTTTTGTGGTTCTGTTCCTGGCCGCCCAGGTGCTTTTTGTAAGCACGGCTGCGGCTCAGGATGTCAATGAGTTGCAGCGCGTCATTGAAACCCAGCAGAAGCAGCTTGAGATGCAGCAGGAGCAACTTCAGTTGCAGCAGAAGCAACTCGATGAACAGATGCAGCTGATGCAGGAACTTCAGTCGCAGGTAAAGACCATCGCTGAAGATTCAAAAGCGACGGTGCAGGCTCCTGTCCTGGCTGATGGGTCAAAATCTTCCGGATCTGTCCCTGCCGACAAGGTTGTTACTTCTGGAGAGGAGCGGGTCAAACTCTCTATTTCAGGCTGGGTCAACCGGGCTGTTAACGTCGTTGACGATGGCAAAGACACCGAGGCCTATTATGTCGACAACGACAACAGCGAAAGCCGTGTCAACTTTGTCGGCACCGCCAAAATCGACGACGACCTGACCCTCGGCTCGAGAATTGAGTTAACCATTGCTCCGAATAAGGCCTCAAACGTCGACCAGAACCATGAGGAGTCCGGTGATGTCTTCGAGCAGCGCTGGACCGAAGTGTCCCTCGATAGTAAGCGCTTCGGCAAGCTTTCTCTAGGCAGGGGCTTTACGGCCTCCTATGGTATTGCTTCATCCGACCTGTCAGGAACCATGGTGATCGCAACCTCGACCATCGTCGATCTTGCCGGGGGAATGTTCTACCGACAAAAAAGCGATGACAGCCTCACCAATTATCCGGAAGGGGCACTCAGGATCAATAATTCTTTCAGTGACTTTAATGGTCTATCCCGGAAAAACCGACTGCGCTATGACTCACCCAAATTCTACGGTGCTCACCTCGCCGTCTCGGCGATCAGCGATAAGCGCTCTGACGCAGGTCTGTATTGGGGCGGCCAGGGCTATGGTTTCAAGGCTGTAGCATCTGCGGGCGTCGCTGATCTCAATGAGCACGATACCGGCCTGCAATACGCTGGTTCTGCTTCCGTAATGCATGAGAACACCGGCTTGAATCTCAGCCTGTCTACCGGCCTGCAGGAGCGTGACAACCAGAGTGATGCCACAAACGTTTTCGTTAAGGCAGGGTGGTTGGCAAAGCTCTTCTCTGTCGGCAGCACAGCGTTCAGTGTCGATTACAC
>JAAXQF010000111.1 GCA_012974435.1 Desulfuromonadales bacterium
GTCGCAATGGAGAGACTCTTCCCCGGCGTAGGTGGTTGTCATTCATGGCGAGCAGGCTTGCAATGAAGAGAAGCAGCTAAACCCTCAGTCTTTGGCACGTCTGATCGCATACTCTGCAGAGTCCACACTCCCTCTGGCCTGGATTGACGCCGCCAGCCCCGGCCTTGAGATCCCGGCCAAGCAGGCCGGAGTGGGCTTTGTCAGGAAGCTGGGGATGGATCTTGCCTTAACCTGTCTGGACTGGCAGAAAGAGCCTCTGCTGGTCTGCCTCGACGCCGACACCCTGGTGGAGCCGAATTACCTGCAGACCATCGTTGCTCATTTCCAGCGCTCACCCCTGGGTGCGGCTGTCCTGCCCTTTCGCCACCAGCAAGCAGGAGACGCTCTGCAACAGGCAGCGATCGATCGCTATGAGCTGTTTATGCGTAGCTATGTCTATGGCTTACGCCTGGCCGGATCGCCCTATGCCTTCAACAGCGTAGGCAGTGCGATCGCCTGTCGGGCAGAGGCTTATGTGCGCTGCGGCGGTATGAACAGTCGTAAGGCTGGAGAAGATTTCTACTTTTTGCAAAAACTGGCCAAAACCGACGGCGTTGACCTGATGACCGGTACCAAGGTGTTTCCGGAGTCACGTGTTTCATCGCGGGTCCCCTTCGGTACCGGCCGTAGCATGGGCCGCCTGCTGAAGGGGGACACAGAAGGCGTGCTCTTTTATCCTGTTGCTGCGTTCGAGATCCTGTCGGGCTGGTTACTTTGTGTCACGCAGAATCTTGCCGCCGACGCAGATCTGCTGTTCAGCCGTGCAGAAGGGCTCTCTGCTGTCCTGGCTGATTATCTTGTGCAGATCGATTGGCACGCAACCTGGCCGAAGTTGCAGGAGAACCACAGGACTGAAAGAGGTCGCGCAGAAGCTTTTCACTCCTGGTTTGATGGTTTCCGGACCCTGAGGCTGATTCATCTGCTTTGCGATACAGGCTTGTCGCGCGGTGAACCGGAAGAGGTGCTGCCGGCTTTTTTCAGCTGGGATGGTCGCGACTGCCCGAAAACAGTGCCCGCCATGTTGGAAGAACTGCGCCTTTGCGATCAGCCTCCGTTTGCAACCTTACATGACGACTGACAAGTTTAAAAAAAATCTAAAAGCTGTGCTATTATTGATACTGTTGACTGTAGTTCTGTCTGAGCGCCCACAGGGAAGAAGAGATATCGATGAGTGAATCTGAAAACACCGAGTACGCCGAAGAACAGAAGAATAAGCGTCGAGCCGTCAGGGCATCGTTAATCGTGCAGAAAATTCCCTGTGGAGACGGTTATAAAACCCTCTTCGGCTACGCTAAGAATGTCAGCCGTGGCGGCCTGTTCATCTCTACAGTGAAACCACATGAGCCTGGTGAGAAATTCCTCATCGAATTGACCTTGCCGACCAAGCCCCCGTGCAAGATTCGTTGCCAGTGCCAAGTGGCCTGGAAACACCTGTTCAAGCGCAAGGTTCAACAAGAACCTGGTATGGGTCTGCGTTTTCTTGATCTTACCGAGGGCGATGGCGACAGAATTGAAGCATGGGTCGAGGAACAGACGACAACGTTTACAGGGTAGTCTGTCACTGTAGAGCATGAAAAGCTTTTGCTCTGCCTTGTGATTTCCCCTTGAGCGGCCCTTAACATCCTGTCGGACTGTCAGGGCTGAAGCAAAATTTGGCCGTTTGAGAACAGATTTTGGCTTATTTGAGAGTAATAGCCGTAGCTATTGGTCGAAAAGGAGCTGAAATATGGGCCAAAGAGACGAAATTGCAGCCAGTTCATTGTAAGTCCGACTGGCTGCTACGTGCTGCGAAGAAAGGAGAGTGTTATGCCCCAGGAAATGAAAATGATTGAGGCGATCAAGATTGCTATCCAGACCGAAAAAGACGTCATGGATTTTTATCTCAAAGCAGCGGCCTTAACCGAAAACGAACGCGGCAAGAAGGTGTTCGAGCAATTGGCCAGTGAGGAACGCGAGCATGCCGGACATTTTTTCAAGATCTATACCGGCAGTGATCTTGGTTCCTTTGAAGATTTTATGGCTCAACCGCCTTCAACCAGCCATTCCATGCTTAAGCAATTGGAGAAAGCTCTTGATGAAAATGTCCATGAGCGCAAAGCGATGGAATTGGCCATGCAGGAAGAAGAAGACCTTCTCAAGAACCTGCGTATGACTGCTTCCCGAATTGTTGACCCCGGCGTACGTGCCGTATTCGACCGCATGGCCGAGGAAACGGAAAATCATTACGCTATCATTGAATCAGAATATGCTCACATGATGGGCATGGTACATGAAACGGATATTGATACCTATGTGCGAGAATAATTATTTGCAAGGCCTGCTTTTGCTGGCGGGGCTATTGCTTCTGCCTGTTACCGCTATTGCTGTGCCGGGGGCTGTGCATGATGTGCATCGTCTCCCCGGTAATGACGAGTTCCAGAGTACGATTGAGAACCGCTGCACCATCTGTCACACCCGTGGCCGGGTCGACAGGGCCCTTCAGGAGGAAGACTTGGACGTCCTGCTGCAACGTATGATCGAACGTGGTGCTATTATCAGTGAGCGCGACCGGAACGTACTTGGAACCTTCTGGGGTTCACCTCTCAAAGATGGGGAGTCTTCTTCTCCGCCTACGCAATAAACTTTTACTCTTTAACTTCAAGAAACAAAAAAGGACCGGCATTTATGCCGGTCCCAGACTGATGACAAGCCCCACATTTTTGGATGCGGGGTTTTCTTTTACCTTTTCGGAAGTCTTTTCTTTGTTTCTTAGACCATCAGGCCCAAACATGCTTTTGAGTAACGAGGAAGACTTTTATATGGCGCTTGAGAAGCTGAAAAACAGTCTATATGGAATCCTTTTCACTGTCTGTGCTTGATCCACACAGCAGCATGGCCATCTTTTTCATATTCTGACAAGCCGCTGCAAGCAGACACTGCTCTTGAGCACGCAATCTGCGCTGTATCAAATAACCTCAAGCTTTGAGACTAATAACGAATGGCGTTCTTTCACTACATAAGAGCAGTTGTATTTTTACCATATCCACGTCTCTACGGAATAGGTTCACAAAAGTATTGACACAAAAAAATTCAAGGTGTATAAAAACGTCCTTCATGGCCAGTTTTATGGCGCATGTATAATTAAAAATTTAGTTTGGCTCTGTTTATTCCGCCTTAGCTCAGTTGGTAGAGCAGCGGACTGTTAATCCGCTTGTCGTTGGTTCGAGCCCAACAGGCGGAGCCAAGCCGAAAGGGTCAGCTTAATTGCTGGCCCTTTTTTTACGTTCTCGGCATCGGGTTCGGTATCATGGATCCGGAGTCCACTGTTCGCCATATGTGAGGGAGAAGTGATGAGCACATACAAGGG
>JAAXQF010000113.1 GCA_012974435.1 Desulfuromonadales bacterium
ACGCTGTTGAAGCCCCTCTCCCACTTACCAACAACGGCAAACGCCATCATATCCTGAATGGCAATCATCTTACCGAAAATGCGCTCATAACTCAGATTCTCTTCTTCACCGGGCTGGCTATTGGAGAGAAGCAATAATTTTCCATGAGAGTCTCTAGTGTTACTCAAACGCCAGGCAAGCACTTCAATATTTCGGGCAGAATTGAACAGCAGCTGCTCATCCAGGGAGTCGAGCATGAATTGTTCTTCCTGCCAATTGTAGGAACTGCGTACCATACCCACCATACCCGCCATCAAGGCGAAAACACGATCACCCTGATACAACGGGTCGAAAGCCAGATTCAAAGCATTTGTACCTTGCCGATACCCCAACTCACCAAAGGACAAACGTCCGGGGTTGTCGAAAACCTGGACCTGCCGTTGACCGATCGACATGCCAGGCACATGATCCAGCTGCAAGGGATTCCGCTTATAGAGCTTAACCAACAACTTCCCCATGAGACGATTTAACTCACGCAGGTTGCTATCGGCGAGCATGTCAACATTGGTTTTCGCAAGAGAGTCAAACACAGATGAGTCAATGGGATTGCGACACCCGGTCAGCAAAAGAGAAGAGAACAGTAAAAAGGGGACAAGGAGTCTCAAAAATTGCAAGAAAATGCGTGCAGACGCTCTTTCAACGAAGAAGGTGAACACGGAAATGAACTCTCAGAAACTCATGAAACTCATTAACTTCTTCAAAAGAGAGTTTTAAACGCCCTTTCTCCATGTGGTTGAGTTTACTCAAGGTGATGTAGTTGCTGGGCTCACGCCCTGCCCGGATCTCATTAACCTGGCAGCGCAAGCGCAAATAAACCAGGTAGTTGTAGCTCGCATCGAGGTCATCGGCGAACTTCCGTTTCATCACGCCCTTGTCGACCAAAGACTGGATACGCTCACGCGTACCACCATCCATGATCCCCGCCTCCATGGCCAATGCTTTCACTCCTTCGGTAATCGCAAAGATTCCGGCTTTCTTGATCTCTATCTGGCCTTTATGTTCTTCCCTGTGTTCGGACTTAATACCGCCAAAAAGGCCAAGAGGAGGTTTGAAGCGATTCACGTTGGCAGCCGAATGGGTCAGGAACATCGAGCCATTATTAAAGTGTTCGGCAAGCCTCTGTTTCAAACCTTTTTCAAGACTTTTGTCACCATAAACAGTTCGAAGGTCGAAGAACATGCCACTATTGAGAATATTGTCCGGCAAGGGAGCTGACAGCCAACCGTCAAGAGCATCACACCAGC
This sequence comes from Desulfuromonadales bacterium, assembly GCA_012974435.1. Taxonomy (GTDB): domain Bacteria; phylum Desulfobacterota; class Desulfuromonadia; order Desulfuromonadales; family BM103; genus M0040. The sequence continues at coordinate 1,284 of JAAXQF010000113.1, forward strand.
CGCTGAAGCTACGCCTCCAGAATGCATTCTTGGCCATAATACCGCCGGGGCACGCAGGCACGCCAATCTCTATGAGTGAATCTATCAAAACTTCGGAGAAAGCTTCTATCTCTGCAATATCACTCTCAGAAAGATCGTCAGCATAAATAATTGCATTATCCTGGTCGGTCGTAAGGGTCTGCTCCCGCCGCCCTTCGCTACCCAGAACAATGAACGCAAATTTATCGGTAAGATCACTGAATTGTCTGGCTCTCAACAACTCTATGAGGCGCAGAAGCAGTTGATCGTTGAGGAGAGCAATCATCCTCACCAGTTCTCGGGGCGGCACTCCCGTTCCAACCAGGTGGATGACCAGATCCTGAATCTGGTGGTGATAGAGCTTTAGTTCTTCAAGGGTTGCTGCCTGGTCGATATCACGCACCAGTTTCTGCGGAGAGTGTGTTTGCAGGCGCATGATATCGGTGACGGTGATGATTCCGGAGAGGCGGTTATCCTGGTCGACAACGCAAATGCGATGGATATTGTTCTTGGAGATTCGATAAAGAGCTTCGAAGATAAAATCATTCTCGCTGACCGTAAGCAGAGGAGAATTCATAATCTCACGTGCTGTAATCGTGCGGGGGTCAATACCCTGGGCGACGACCTTGTTACGCAAATCACGATCCGTTAAAATTCCGGTCGGCTCGTTCCCCTCGCAGATAATCACACTGGAGATGCGCAGATCACGCATAACCTGGGCGACCTTCAGGGCGCTATCTCCTGGCTCGCAAGTCGCCACATCACGGCGACAATATTTTTTAATTTGTTGAAAGAGGATATTGTCTTCAGACATCCGAGAAGCCTTGCATCAAGGTTAAGGAAGAGGATCTCAGCCTGCGGTATTCACTGGGGAACATCATGTATTAATTTAACTGGGGAATCACAGGAGTGCAAGCAGAAACAGGAAAGTCCCGTGAGCCACCACTTCTGTTCACGGGTCATAACAACAAAGGCTTACAACCAAAAAACTATTCAACGCAGAGGCACAGAGAACGCAGAGGAAAAGCTTTAAAATTTCTAAAAAATGTCTCATTCACAAGAGAAAAGGGCCACCCCGTTAAGGAGCGACCCTTTTCTTTAACACTATATCTTTAAACCAATTACTTGTACCCGTCCATCTCATCAAACTGCAGGTACTGGTAAATCTCGTCTTTCTTAGGAGCAACCTTCTCCTTGTAAACGGCCAGGTACTCAGCTGGAGTCGGTAATTTACCCATCGTCGATGTCACAGCACCGAGTTCAGCGGAGCCGAGGTAAACCTGGGCACCGTTACCGATGCGGTCATCGAAGTTACGGGTCGATGTCGAGAACATGTTGACTCCATCAGGAACACGGGCCTGGTTGCCCATGCAGAGGGAGCATCCGGCAATTTCCAGACGAGCGCCCATGGCACTGAATACTGAGAAAACAGCTTCTTCCTTCAGCTTGGCCTGATCCATGCGGGTCGGAGGGCAAACCCAGGTACGTACGTTCGGGTTGAACTTCTCGCCGCGCCAGATCTCGGCAGCAGCACGGAAGTGACCGATGTTGGTCATACAGGAACCGAGGAAGATGTCCTGAATCGGGGTACCCTGGATGTCGGAGAGCAGCTTGACATCATCAGGATCGTTCGGGCAAGCGAGAATCGGCTCGGTGATCTCTGACAGGTCGATTTCGATTACGGCAGCATACTCAGCGTTGGCGTCGGCTTCGAGCAGCTTGGGATCCTTGAGCCACTCGTTGACGGCATCAATCCGACCCTGCAGGGTCTCTGGATCCTGATAACCTTCTTCGATCATTTTCTTCATCAGAGCAACGTTGGAGCGCAGATAAGTACAGACACTCTCTTCGGAGAGCTTGATACAACCGGCAGCAGCGGAACGCTCGGCGGCAGCATCAGTCAGCTCGAACGCCTGCTCAACCGACAGGTTCGGCAGACCTTCCATCTCAAGGATACGACCGTTGAAGATATTGACCTTGTTCTTCTTCGGAACAGTCAAGTGACCTTGCTTGATGGCCCAGTAAGGGATGGCGTTGACAGCATCACGCAGGGTGATGCCTTCGTTAAGCTCACCCTTGAAAC
>JAAXQF010000277.1 GCA_012974435.1 Desulfuromonadales bacterium
GGGCAGGCCAAATTACCGGTCGCGCAGGAAAATACCTGCTTACGCGTGCAGCAAGTTTTATTTTACTCGCGGATAGTCGAGCCAGCTTTGAAATCGAAGGCGAAAGACCCCCTCGCAACAGGCTAGAACGATGGGGGAAGGCGGTCTTGCAGGCAGGAAAAAATCCTTTGCAATTGGCGGAGATTGTCAGACTTCATGGTGTATTGATTGAAGACAGTCGTTTTGTGCAAATAGGTTTAAGGTCTGATGGCGTATTTGTTGGCGAACGTGATCACAACGAAGACCCTCTGCCAGAATTTGTCGGGGCCCGTCCAGATGATCTCGAAGCACTGTTGGAGGGTTTATTTTGCGCTAATACTCGAATGCGGGAGAGTGGGATTGATGCTGTTTTGCAAGCAGCGGCAACGGCATTCGGTTTCGTTTATATTCATCCATTACAGGATGGCAATGGCCGCGTGCACCGCTGCCTGATTCACCATGTTTTGGCGGAACGCAAGTTTACGCCATCAGGCATGGTCTTCCCGGTATCTTCAGTCATGCTGGATCGAATAGAGGACTACCAAGAGGTTTTACAGTCACACTCTGGTCCGCTAATGGACTTTATTGAATGGCGATCTAAGGTCGATAGAAATATTGAGGTGAAAAACGATACTGTTGACCTATATCGTTATTACGATTGCACCGATGTGGCCGAATTTCTATATGCCTGCGTTCAGCGGACAGTTGAAGAAGATCTCCCTCGCGAGATAATCACTCTTCAGCAATATGATGAAGCTATGCGGCGGATCATGAATTCTGTCGAAATGCCAGACAGTCTGGCAAGAGACTTTATTATGTTTGTGCGCCAGAACGAAGGTTCTCTTCCGAAAAGACGTAGAGAAAGTGAGTTTGAGGCATTAACCGATTCAGAGCTCTCGGATCTAGAAGCAATCGTTCAGGATTCTTTTCAAGATAGCTAGTGCCCATCCGGAAACTCTGGATGGGTGCAGTGTAGGTTTCTGATTTGGAAACCAGCAATTTTTCTCAAGGTCAAGGAAATCAAGTATTTGAGCGGAGGCGTAGCACTTTACGCCGCACAATCAAATACGCAGATTGACGCCGAGATTGCGGAAAAGGGCGGTTTCCGGACAGAAACTAACTAAGGGGCAGCCTAAACTATGGAATGGAAACCTGTTCAATCTCCTTACATAAAAAGCCTGACCCCCGAATACGAAAAAGCGATTCGACAATCACCCCTCCTCAACATCGATTCCCTGCTGATCCCTTCGCCCTATATCCTCGATAAAACCATCGATATCGATTACGAACACAGTTACGTGTGGGACGAAAAGGGTGAATTGCTCGGCTATCTGCTTGTCTATGCAACACCGGACCAGAAAACCTTCCATATTTACAAACTGGTCACCAACCCCTTCGGTCGGGGTAAAGGTATCGGCTCCGCCTTCCTTCGCTACCTTGCCCACACGGTGGATCCGGACTCCCATATTTATCTCTATGTCTGGGAGAAGCTTTTAAGCTCCATTGATTTTTTCAAGGCCCGGGGTTTCAGCATCAGCGACCTGGTGGTTTTCCGGAAGATGAAGTTCCACCTGATGTCAGTAACAGCAGAGACGCTCAGAAGCGCAGCGGTAACAACCAAACGTCCCGATGTTACCGCTATAGAGGAACTGTCGAAGGTGCGGCACGACGTGAAAAAATCGCTAAAGGTCCTTTTCGACATGACAGCTATGTTGTCGGTCGGCAACTTCAACCAGGTTGCCGAGGACATCAACAGGGAAAGCACCGCACTGCTCAACACCCTGAACATGTACGAAGACAAAATCCATCTATCGCACAAAGTCTCTCTCAAGGACCTGATCACGGAACGCGTCATTCCCTTCATCGAAGCGGTAGACAGCTCCTGTGAGGTGACGCTGGTTCTCAAATCAAAGATTGAACCGGTGAGTGGCAGCTACATCAGTTGCAGCAGGGCCCTGATCAATATTGCCTCCAACGCTCTGGATGCCATCACGTCAGCGGGGAGGAGAGGGCAGATAGAATTTCTGCTCGAACAGTGTGGCGACACCGTGACGTTGGCCATTACTGACAATGGCACAGGAATCGCCGCGCAGATGCTGGAAAAAGGATCCGACCAGGTGCCCTTGTTCGTTGGCAAGTCAACCAAGGGAACCGAGACCGGCAAGGGGGTAGGGACGCTGCAAACTTACGCCACCTTTGGGGCTGACCACATCGAGGTGACGAGTATTGAGGGACAATCCACGTGCTGGACTATTGCTCTGAAGAAGAGTACCTCCAAGGACGCGGTGCTGCTGGCCGACCTGAGTACCCGGTACGTGAGGCTGATCAAGTCTACACAGAAAGCCAAACTCACCAAAGACACCAGTAAGAATGATATTACCATCTTCATCTGGCAGCTCCGGCAAATGGAGATTTTCAGCTTTGACCTTATTTATCATTTCAGCCGGTACAATAATATCCGCGACATTTTTCAGAGCGTGCTGCTGTACCGTTTTGGAGACCACTCCTTTGATTACCTGAAGGAAGAGCTGGGCAAGTGCCGCATCGACAACAGCTCGATCAGGTCATGGCTGCTGGGGATTACCAGGCGCATTAACAAGTTTGAAACCTGCATCCTGAGGAACGTGCCGTTCGATGATTACAAGGATGTCCTGTTCCAAAGCTACGGCCAGGCTTCCGACCGCACCATGATTTTCACCCTCGATCCAGACAACGGTCATTTTTTTACTACGGACCGGACACTCGCCGAACACCTGGACTTTGTTCCGTACCTCGGGCGCAAAAAGGATGACCTGATACGTGGTGAGCTGGTTGGTGATGTCAGGAACGTCAGCAGCCCGATTTACCTAGGTGTCTGGACGGTTAAAAACCTTGACGACCTGCATTGCAAGATGAAGCTTATCCAGCGCGCTGCGCAGCAGTTGCTACTGATGGGGCTGGATAAAGAAAAACGCATCGCGTTCTACAACACAACCTACAACACCTGTCAAAGCGAGTTAGATACCTTGCAGACGGTCACGCTCGGCGAGATGGCCTCTCTCGAAGAGACCGACTTCGATCGCTTTATCAGACCCGCCGACAGCGCAATGAGTGGTCTCTTACCCATGGGTTGAGCTTTTTGCCAGGTCAAAGCAAAAACATAAATCTTGTTATTTAACAGGGATGAAGGGGATAAAAAGGATAAGTCAAAAGCTTTTTGCCACAGAGCCACAGAGAACACAGAGGAGAATCTTAGACAAAACCTGTTTTTTGCCGCGGATAACATCTGATAACGTCTGATAAAACAAAGAAGCAGGATCATGCTTTGGGTTAAAAGCCATTAGCCACAAAGATTAAGCCTTTGCCCTATCAGATTTGATCAGATT
>JAAXQF010000278.1 GCA_012974435.1 Desulfuromonadales bacterium
GGAGAAATTGAAGCGTTCAACACGCTTTTCTTGAGGGCTGATCATAGCCAGGTAGACGGTACCGACCGGTTTGTCCTCTGTGCCGCCATCGGGTCCGGCTATGCCGGTGACCGCCAGGCTGATGTCGGTTCCGGCCGCAGACCGGACGCCCTTGGCCATGGCTTCAGCACACTCGGAGCTGACCGCACCATGATGATCCAGGCTCTCCTGGTCAACCTTAAGAAAGTCTTTTTTGGCGGAGTTGGCGTAGGAGACAATGCTGCGCTCCAGAAAGGCCGAGGCTCCGGGTTGATCGGTCAGGAGTTGTGCTATCAGACCTCCTGTGCATGATTCGGCCAGGGAAATTGTCAGGCCGGCCGTGGAGAGCAGGCGTGCTGTACTTCCTGCCAGAGTGTCGTTGCCAATGCCGAAAACGTAATTGCCCAAAGCTTTGCGTACCGCCAGTTCTGCCCTGTCTGTAAGCCTCTGGGCGTCTTCGCCTCTGGTACGCAATTTGACCTGAACCAAAGGAAACTCGACATTGAAGGCCAGTTCCACTCCTTCGGGCAGGCCGTTACGATTGATGCGTGACTCGACCGTTGGCTCGGGCAGGCCAAAGACGCCTATGGTCCGTTGGCAGCGCATAGGCGGATCGGGGAAACGCTGCAGGATGGAAGGCACGACGTACTCATTGAGCATCGCCAGCATCTCACGGGGGACACCCGGCAAAAAATAGAGGTCGGTCTGATTGTGCTGCAGATGGAATCCAGGCGCAGTGCCGTTATGGTTGGTGATAACCGTACTTCTACCCGGCAGCATGGCCTGCTTCTCATTGCGGGGGTGCATCTCTCGTTGCCATTCTTGAAAACGGGCCCGGATCTGCAGCAGCGCCTTGTCGTTGAGGCTGTAGGAGCGTTCAAAGGCCATGGCCGCGGCCTTGGCGGTGCGGTCATCTTCGGTGGGTCCGAGACCGCCCGTTGCAATCACAACGTCGTGGGCTTCTGCAAGGCGACGCAGGGCAGCGGCAATGTCAACTTCACTGTCACCAATGGTGTTCGCTTCACGCACCGGCAAGGCATTCTCTATGAGTTCCCGACTGATTGCTGCGGTGTTGGTGTCGGCCAGGTCACCGTTGAGTAGTTCGTCGCCTATGGTGAGTATTGCTATCTTCATAATTTTAAGAACTCAAAGGGAAAGGAACACAAACCATTTTTAACGCAGAGGCGCAAAGACGCAAAGGGAAAATCTTTGTTTGCTATGATCGAAGGTCCTTTTGGTGTTCTTACCATCAATCTTTTGATTTTTAGACCAAAGATTAAGGTTAAAGACAATTCAAACTATTAATTAACGCGCGCGAAGACGCAGAGAGTAATCCTGGGGCTGAGCGGTTTTCCTAAAGTTTAAGTTTTTCCTCTGCGTCTTTGCGCCTTTGCGTTAAATTTTAAGCCTTTGTTTTTCGCCATGAGCCCATATTTTTATGGAGCCAGGTTGTAAAACCACAAGGTCAGGCGCAAGGCAATCGCAGCGTAGATCCCTGCCGCGAAATCGTCGAGGACCACGCCAACGCCATGCTTGAGATTTTTATCGAACCAGCCTGCTGGCGGCGGTTTGAAGATGTCGAAGAGTCGAAACCAGAAAAACCCGAGGATCGCAGCGCTCCAACTCCAGGGCAAAAAGGCGACGGTGACCAGATAGCCGATCAGCTCGTCGATGACGATACGGCCGTCATCGGCGACACCGTAGATTTGTCCTGCGGCATCTGCAATCCAGAAGCTCAGGAAGAGTAGCGCCAGCAAAGTGACGAGAGAGAGCCACCAGGGCCAGGCGCTGGTCAGGTAAAAGACCGGGATGCCGGCCAGGGTGCCGACAGTGCCAGAGGCAAAGGGCGCATAGCCAAGACCGGCGTTGCTGGAGAAGAAAAGGATCAGCTTACGCATTTAGTCCTCCAGGCCGAATTGACGGTTGGCTGCGGTTGTGATTATTCGGTGAACCTCCGGCATTGGTCGATTGCAGGCTTCGGCCAGCTCTAGGCAGCTGTCATACTCCGGGGTGATCCTCAACAGCTTCTCCCCCTCGTAAATCAATTTCACCGCAGCTTCCCCAAAAGCTGTTTGTACGGTTGCTGGTTCACGCCGAAGCTTCATGCGACGGGTCTCATGCATACGTACGCCGATGGCTTTGCTTGCTGTGGATGAGCCACAACCGTTATGCATGTGCCAGGACGATTCTTTTTCATCTGTAGCGGAGTTAGGCCGACATCAAGAGCTCCTGCTGATAGCAGCCTTTCGGTCAGGGCTCCGAGCCATTCGGGCGAGGAGTCGTCGATATGTGTTTCAATCACCGTGACGGTATCCTGCTCGAAACCGTCAGTCGTATTCTCTGTGCCGATGATCCCCCGCAGCAGGTTGGGGCGGTCATCAAGATTCCAGCCGCCGACACCATAACCGATGCGTTCGATGGTTAGCTCCGGCATGTTGCCGAAGCGGGCGATTTCGGCGGCGATAGCTGCCCCGGTGGGGGTCACCAGCTCCCGGTCGCAGTCAGCATTCCGGACCGGTTTCCCTTGCAGTATCTGCAGGGTCGCCGGGGCAGGTAAGGGCATGGCTCCGTGGGAACCGCGGATCATGCCGTTGGAAAGCGGCAGAGGGGCGCAGATGATCTCCTCTACTCCGAGGAGGTGCAGGCCGATAGCGCTGCCGACGATGTCGACAATGGCGTCAACGGCACCGACTTCATGAAAGTGTACCTCGTCCAGGGCCATCTGATGAACTTTTGCCTCCGCTTCGCCGAGAGCCCTGAAGATGCTGCGTGCCCGGTTGCGTACAGGCTCAGTGAGAGAACTCTCTGCAAGCATGGTGTCGATCTCAGACCAGGTGCGAGCAGGCTGATGATCTTCGCAGACAACTTCGACGCGCGTACCACCAATGCTGTGACGCTTTTCGAGGCTTTGTTTCAGCTTATATCCGGAGACGGGCAACTTTGCCAGTTCTGTTTCAATCAGGTTCAGGTCGACGCCCAGATCAACCAGAAGGCCGAGCATCATGTCACCGGAGATCCCGGAAAAGGTGTCAAGGTAGAGAATGCTCATGATGGTTTTTTTCGATTGATGCGGGTGGCGGCGAAGGCGGCGCCGAAACCGTTGTCAATGTTGACGACGGTGACGCCTCCGGCGCAGGAATTAAGCATGCCGAGGAGCGCTGCAACGCCTCCGAAGGCTGCGCCATAGCCGATCGAAGTTGGCACGGCAATCACCGGAACATCGACCAGTCCGCCAACGACAGAGGGCAACGCACCTTCCATACCGGCAACAACGATGATCACCGAGGCTTCACGCAGGATGTCCGTGTGGGCTAGCAAGCGATGAATGCCTGCTACGCCAACATCGACCAGTTCTTCAACCTGATTATTGAACATGCGAGCCGTAATGGCGGCTTCTTTAGCAACCGGCAGATCAGAAGTGCCGGCGCAGATGATAAGGATTTTTCCCCGACCGAGATCCTGCTCGGGCTTTTGTTGCAGGCAGTAGGTATTGGCAATGGGATCGTATGTGCCGTTGGGGTGGTTATTTGACAGTGCATCAGCCTTTTCACCGGAAATTCGGGTGATCAGGATATTGTCGCCGTGCGCGACCATGCGTTGCACAATCGTGCAGATCTGTTCGGCTGTTTTCCCTTCACCAAACACGACTTCGGGAACGCCCTGACGTAGAGCGCGATGATGGTCGATCATAGCGATGCCGGCATCTTCGAAAGGCAACTTGCGCAGGCGTTCGAGACCCTCGTCTATGCTCAGATCTCCGGCTTGCACCGCAGTCAGTAAATGCTTTAAATCGTTGAGGTCCATCATTTAATCTCCAAGGTTCGCATGAGGCTCATATGTTAGCATTACCGGGCTGATTTTCAAACTTTTAGTCGGCCTCTTGTTTGTGTCTTGTTTCGTCAGGTTGGATGCATGTGAGGTCGGTCCGTAATAGTGGACACCATATGTTTGTCAGGCAACCCCTTGTGAATAAAGTAGATTGCTGGTGAGTGGTCTATCTTGAAGCAAGAACGGGAGCCGACTTATTGTCGACTCCCGTTCTTGATGACTGACCATTTGCCTTTATGTTATTTCAACTCCAGCATCCCGGGATTATTCATCCCCACCAATCTTATTGATAAAAACTTCACGTGGACGACTCGTACCATCAGATGGTCCTACAATACCTTCCGCCTCCATCTTCTCAATCATGCGCGCGGCACGGTTGTAGCCGAGGCGCAGACGACGCTGAAGCATTGATATGGAGGCTTGCTTTGCATCAGCAATGACCGCAAGCGCCTCGTCCCACTTCTCATCATATTCGTCGTCACCGTTACCACTGCCGCTTGCGCTGGCCGCCGGTGCTTCAAGGATCGATTTGTCGTAGTCAGGATCGCCCTGTTTTTTGAGGAAATCAACCACACGCTGAACCTCGATCTCTGAGACAAAAGCCCCGTGGATACGCTGCACGGCGCCGGTTCCGGGTGGCAAAAAGAGCATGTCACCGTTGCCGAGCAGTGTTTCGGCGCCCATCTGGTCGAGGATGGTACGTGAGTCGGTGCGTGAGAAGACCTTGAACGAGAGACGGGTCGGGAAGTTCGCTTTGATCAGGCCGGTAATAACATCGACGCTCGGTCGTTGTGTTGCAAGAATCAAGTGAATGCCTGCAGCGCGGGCCATCTGAGCCAGGCGGGCGATCGATTCCTCAATCTCGCGACCGGCGACCATCATCAGGTCGGCAAGCTCATCGACGATGACGACGATGTAGGGAAGATGTCCATGCTCAAGCACTTCCCCCTCGGCAATTTCAACCTCGGGAAGATCCTCTTCCATGAGATCGACAACGTCATCATTATCAAGCACCTGCTGCCGTTTGGAGTTCTTTTCCTTCTCTTCTTTGGCCAGTTTGCGATTGTAGCCATCGATATTACGCACGCCCTTGTCGGACATCAACTTGTAGCGGCGCTCCATTTCACGAACCGCCCAGTTGAGGGCCAGAGACGCCTTCTTCGGATTGGTTACGACCGGCAGCAGGAGATGTGGAATGCCTTCGTACATCGAAAGCTCCAACATCTTCGGGTCAACCATGATGACACGGACATCACGCGGGTCGGCGCGGTAGAGAAGTGACAGGATCATGGCATTGATCGAAACCGATTTACCTGTACCGGTTGACCCTGCGACCAAGAGGTGCGGCATTTTAGCCAGATCGGAAACAACCGTGTGACCGAAGATATCTTTGCCCAGGGCAAGTGGGAGCTTGCCGCCCGTTTTCTGGAATTCGTCAGTGGAGAAG
>JAAXQF010000409.1 GCA_012974435.1 Desulfuromonadales bacterium
TGGCGTGTTGATATTGCAAAAGCTCTTCTCCTGCGGATCGAGTGGTAACAATTCAGCGGCCGGAATTTCCACAACCTTCACCTGAGAGAAGAATTTCATAATCCGTTTGTGACCAGCCTCCAACACCTGTTCCATAGCAGGCAGGCAGCTTTTTTCGTAAAGAGCGTGCAATGGCTCGTGGCCACCACTGCTGAGTGGTAGAATCAAATCGCCCTGTTCGGCATATGAACATATTTTTCTCACCATCTTGTCTGAAACAAAAGGCATGTCACAGCCAACCACAAAGGCTCGCGGCTGCTGAACCTGACTAAGTCCCGCATGGATTCCCGCCAGGGCTCCTTGCTTGAGAAAAATATCCGGAACTTTGCGACACGGGATATCCTGATAGAGTTTCGGTGAATTGGTGACGATAATCACCTCGTCAAAGAGGGAGTTCAAACGGGCATAAACGCGGTCTATAAAGCGCGCACCCTGAAGCGGTAATAGCGATTTGTCGCTGCCCATCCGTTGGCTTTCTCCCCCAGCGAGGATTACCCCACTGATGCCGGAGATCCGTTGACTGCTGGCAGATAACTGTAAATGTTGTGGATGGCTGTAGACCTCTAGAGATTCGCCCCGCAGGTAGCCGACCAGAGTGATGCCGGTTTGTTTACAGAGTTCGATTGCCCGGTTGGTCGGAGAGGATCGTGACGCAAGCAGACCGATTCCGAGTCGGGCGGCCTTGGCAACCATTTCTGTGGAAATTCGTCCCGAGGTGATCAGCATCTTACCCCGCAGGTCAACCCCTCTGAACAGCGCTTCACCGGCCAGACGATCGAGGGCATTATGACGACCGATATCCTCGGCATGAAACAACAGGCCATCATCATCGCCGACCGCCGCCGCATGGATACCACCGTGTGTACGATATAGCTCGGACTTTAGTGCAAGCTGCCGCATGAGAAGAAGCAGGCTGTCGCTGGAATAGTTGTGTTGCCGGGTGCGGGACTCTGCCAGAAGTTGTTGCGGCAGGTTGAAAGCAATCCCGGTACCACTGCCGGAAGTCAAGGTTGGCTGTAACCTCTCAGGAAGCTCCTTTTTCAAGTGGATCTCGGCCAAACCGAAATCGGCACAGACGCCCAACGCCAGGATATCTTCCAGCGAATCAGCAAACCCCTGTAATTGGAGGAATCCGGCAAGCAGGAAATTAAGCTGGTGCGGTGAGCAGACCAAAGTTGCCAGTTCACGGCCATTGACCCTCATTCGCAGTGGGTATTCTTCGACCACCTGCCGAGTGACTGTCTCTCTGCGTCCCTTAACCAGTCGGACGATCTGATGCTCGGATGAACTGTCCATAAAAACCCTTTATCCTGATGGTCTTACCAGGCAGAAGACTTCCTCCGTCTACACATTCTTCACCTTAGCTTTGTAGAGTGGGTCTGGTATCGAATAATCGACCGTTTCTGGATGGTGCTCAAAAATCGGCAAGTATTTAGCAATCAAAACGAAAAACAGAATGTGTCCGGCAATAATCCCGATCGTGACCAAAGATTCGATGGGCGAGGGAAGATAAATCTGGTTGGGGTCCATCATGCCAATCATCGAGACATTAAAGCGGTTGAGTACCAGTCCGAAAATTACCAGCCCGGCGGCAATGGCTCGACTCCGGTCGTTCTCGCGCACTGATTTCATGGAGAACAAGATGAATGGCAGCACGAAGCCAAAACCGACTTCAACCAAGAATGAAAAGGTAAGACCCGGCCGATCGAAGAGCGGACCCTCGGCAATAAAAATTAGGCTGTAGGCCCTCAGTGCCAGGTAGACGCCAAGCGTCCATGGGAGAATTTTCGCAAGAGTCTGCAACAGCACGCCTTCGTTGGGTTGCCCCATCCACTTATGGCTGGCAGTGGCCTCCAGGATGATGATGCACATACCGCTACAAATGGCACTGACCCAGAAGAGCAGAGGGAGCATCGGGTTGTACCAGAGGTTGTGCAATTTATCGACGGCGATCAGGAAGAAGGTGCCGAGGGTGCTCTGATGCAAAGTCGAAATGGCTGCTGCGGCAATCACCAGCGGCATCTCCAGCCAACGTAAGACCCGTAAGGACACATGCCAGCCAAACTTTTCTGCCACGGGTGCAAGCAGTTCGAGAATCAGTACCGTGGTGTAGGCCATGACACACATAGCAACCTCGAACATAGGCGATTCCAGGTTCCAGTAGCGCATGATGTACCAACCTCTTTGTGGTTGGCCGAGGTCCAACAGCAACCCGACGGAGACCAGAGAATAGCCGATAAAGCCGGTGACGATAGCTGGCCGCACCAGTGGCTCGAGCTTCTTGATGTTGAAACAATGGACGATGGCTCCAAGGGTGAAGGCTCCGGCAGCTAGCGGCACGGCGGTCACGACATCAAACGAGATCCAGAGTCCCCAGGGATAAGTGTCATTAAGGTTGGTTGTAACACCCAACCCGTAGATAAAACGCAGCACTCCGGAAACAAAGCCGAGCCCAACCAGGGTCATCATCAACAAGACAAACCAATGGTAACTTTTAATTTCATCGACAATGCGACGTAAGAGACTCATTCCTGATCCTCCTTCGGCTCTTTAGGTGTTTCCTCGGGCTGAGTGGTTTCCTGCTCTTTCTGTAATCGCTCTCTTCGGTGGGTAATCCAGGCGAGGGCGGAAAGTCCACCACCGACCGTAAGGAAAGCCCCGGGAACATAACGTAGCGCATCCCATGTGTAATCTGGCAGAGGTCGGAAGGTGACCGGCTTGAAGCCAAGCTCATCGAAGGGAAGGTTGCTCAGGTACAGGACACAGGTCCCGCCTGCATCCTCCTTGCCATAAACCTTGTGGATATAGCGCTCTGGGCTGCGCGCAAGGCGTCGTTCCGCTTCCGCGAGCATCTCGTCGCGTGGACCGTAAGTGATCGCCGTTGGGCAGGTGGTGGCGCAAGCAGGCCACAAACCCTCCTTGACCCGGCTGTAGCAACCGGTACATTTTCTAACGAGAGGCAAGCCCTTGCTCCACTCGTATTTGGGGACACCAAAAGGGCAGGCAATCATGCAGAAACGGCAGCCGATGCAGCGCTCGGGACGGTAGACCACTGGGCCTTCATCGGTCTTGTAAAAGGCGGCAACCGGACAGACGGAAGCGCAGGCCGGCTTGTTACAATGCATGCACATCTCTTTGTAGAAGGCGAATTCATTCTGCCCGTGTCTCTGGTAATCACGGAACTTGATGCGAGTGAAAGTATATTCAGACATCGCTGGCGGATTCTGATACCCCTCACCATCAAAGAATTCAGTTTCCTCGGCCTGAAGTTGGTTCCATTGTTTGCAAGCCACCTGGCAACCACGACAGCCTGTGCATTTGGTCATATCGATGAGAAACGTGCTGGCCTGGGAAAATTTATTGTCGTCACTCATGACTTTTTCCCTCCCTTCTCGATATTACAAAGAAATGCTTTGTACTCCGGGATATGGGTGTTGGCATCGCCCACAGCATCGGTCAGGATGTTGGCGCTGTCTCCTTTGGCTATACCGTTAAAACCGAAGTGCCAGGGAATTGCAACCTGTTCCACCATCTTTCCGCCGACGCGCAACGGCCTGATCCGACTGGTGACCAAAGCTTGGGCCTCGATCGCACCACGTTTGGTGCTGATGGTGACCATCTCGCCGTTGGCGACACCTTTCTTTTCAGCCAATTCCTCACTCATCTCGACAAACATGTTGGGCACTAACTCTGCCAGCCAGGGCAGGTTTCGGGTCATGGCGCCGGCCTGCCAGTGTTCAGAGACCCGGCAGGTTGTCGCGATATAGGGAAACTTTCCTGATTTGTTGATCTTTCCTTTGCGGTCAAGCGCGGGGTTGCTCTGTTGCTTGCTCATCAGGTTGCCGATAGGACTCTCCATCGGCTCGTAATGCTCGGGCATGGGGCCGTCGGCAAGTCCGGCTGCGAAGAGACGGGCATGGCCCTCGGCGACCATGATGAAGGGGTGCCTGGTACCTTCTTTACTCATCGGCGGCCAGCCACCATCGGGAATATCTCCCTCCCATGTACCCGTCACCTCGTTCCAACTGATAACCGGCTTGTCTGGGTTCCACGGTTTACCGTTTAAATCCACAGAGGCCCGGTTGTAGAGAACACGGCGATTCAGCGGCCAACACCAGGCCCACTCGTGGAAAAAACCCATCCCGGTGGGGTCGGTAGTGCCAGTGCGCTGCATCATATTGCCCGCCTCGGTGTAGGAGTTGCAGTAGAGCCAGTTGCCACTGGCAGTCGACCCGTCATCCTGCAAGAGAGCAAAACTAGGGACCTGTTGTCCTTTTTTGAACGATTGGCCGTCGATTTCGATGTCGCGGGTGAATTGCCCGTTGCACTCGCGCGCAACCATGTTGATATCCGGCTCGTGTCCATCGCCATAGTTCCAGGCTAAATCGACGATCGGGTCCGGGAATACGCCATCATTAGAGTAAAGAGTTTTTAACTTTTTGACCCACTGATCGACAAAAAATGCGTCACTCTCTGCATCGCCAAGAGGTTCAACCGCCTTATAGCGCCATTGTGCCCAGCGGCCTGAGTTGGAAATGCTCCCTTCCTTTTCTACCGATGAGGCCGCCGGTAGCAAGAAGACTTCTGTGTCGATATCCATTGGGTCGACGCCCGGCCGCTTCCAGAAGACCGAGGTTTCAGTCTCCCAGAGGTCTGCGGCAACCATCCATTTGAGATTGCCTAATCCCTCTGCAATTGCCCCCGCATCGGGACCGCCGACAATCGGGTTGGTACCCATCAGTACCAAGCCTTCAAAGCCACCACCCTGTAATCTTTCCATCACTTTAAGGAATGAGTAGTTGCCGCTACGTTTCGGCAGGTAGTCGTAGGCGAAGTCGTTTTCTGCTGTTGCCGCATCACCCCAGAAAGCCTTAAGCAGGCTTGTCATATACTTGGGAGTATTGCTCCACCAATTGGCGCTCTGTGGGTCTTTGGTCTTAGGAGTCCATTTTGCGAGGTAGTCATCCAGGGTCCGGTTGTCGAAGGTCGGCGCATTCAGGTAGCCGGGCAGGATGTGGTAGAGAAGGGCGTAGTCGGTCGATCCCTGGACATTGCATTCTCCGCGCAGGGCATTGATGCCGCCACCGGCGAGACCGACATTGCCGAGCAATAATTGCAGTATTGCGTAGGAACGAACATTTTGCGTGCCGGTGGTGTGCTGGGTAGTTCCCATGGCATACATAATGGTCGCCACCTTACCCGCTCTGCCGGTACTACAGAAGGTGCGGATTACATTCAGGTAATCCTGGATCGCGGTCCCGGTAATCTCGCAGACCTTCTCAGACGTGTATCGAGCATAATGTTGTTTGAGCAGTTGGTAAACAGTGCGCGGATTTTTCAGGCTGTTATCACGCAACGGGTTGCCATCATCACCAACCTGGTATGCCCAGGAACCGTTGTCGTAGCTGCTGTTGTCAGGATCATATCCGGAGAAAATACCATCGTCGAAAGCATAATCTTCGTTGACCAGAAACGCTGCATTGGTGTAGTTGACCACGTACTCCCTGTGTATTGAATTGTTCTCCAGGGCGTAATTGATGATGCCGCCGATGAAGGCGACATCCGTGCCAGGACGCAACTGGGCATAGATATCTGACTTGGAAGAGGTTCGGGTGTAACGCGGATCGACGGAAATCAGCTTGCCGCCGTTATCCATCGATTTTTCGACCCAACGAAAAGAAATCGGGTGGTTCTCAGCGGGGTTTGAACCGATACACAAGATAACATCGGCGTGCTGGATATCAATCCAGTGATTGGTCATTGCTCCGCGACCTAACGAGGCTGCCAGACCGGCAACCGTAGCGCTGTGTCAAATCCGGGCCTGATGTTCCAGATAGCCGACCCCCATAGCGCGGGCGAATTTGCTCAGCAGATAGCATTCCTCATTATCAAGGGCTGCCCCACCGAGCATCGCCATACCATCGTTACGGTTTACGGTGTACATTTCACCTTTGATCTTTTCTTCTTTGACGAAGTTGCGATCACGAGTCTCTTTCATCAACTTGGCAATTCTGTTCATCGTCCAATCCCAGGACTTCTCTTCCCAGACGCCACTCTTCGGCGCCCGGTACTGTACCTTGGTCAGTCGGCGCTCATTGTTGGCCACCTGAAACATCGCACTCCCCTTGGCGCAGAGCGATCCCTCATTGATCGGATGTTCGGTGTCACCCTCGATATTTACAACCTTGCCGTTCTTGGTATGCACGATCATGCCGCAGCCAACCGCACAATAGGGGCAGACCGTGGTCGTTACCTCGAGGCCTTTGGTTCTCAATTCAGTTGAATCGGCACTTGCCTTAGCCGGTTTTCCGTTAATCGCAACGCCCCCGGCAGCAAGGGCACTACCTTTGAGGAAATTTCGTCGTGAAATGCCCATCTCTTTTCTCCTTATGAAAGAAACATCAACGCATTAGTAAATATTTCACTGGGATGTAAATTCAAGGAAACAATAGTGCCAATGGAAACCAGAGAAACCTTTGAAAATTTATCACAACTATTTGCTTTGTCTATGTTTGGGGCATATCGTTGCTGGTGCTGGTGCTGGTGCTGGTGCTGGTGACTGCTGTTTTCTGGGTGGTACGCCCGGCTGAACAGGAAGTGCTGAGGAAACGCAGGAGGGAAGCCTAAAGAAGCTATCGCCACGGGAGGCGAAGACATAGAATCCGAAACCTCGTAGGCCTAACCGGCTTTACAAGCAACCTGGCAATATCGATAAAGCCCAATATGTTTCATTTGGAAGGTGGGAAGGTAGCTATGTATTCATCTATAGCGACGGCAACCCTTTTTGAGAAGGCGACAGCCTCGACAACAGTCCTCGCACCAGTAACCACGTCTCCCGAAGCAAAAACACCTTCTCGGGTTGTCCGGCCATCGTCATCGCTTTCGAGCAGACCATCCTCGGCCAGGTTTAGGCCAGCAGTGTTTCTTACGATTAAATCCCTTGCCGTCTGACTGATGGCTATCAAAATGGAATCGGCCTCCACAAACCCTTTCGTGTTCTCCTCCAGGTTCGTCGTTGTGTACTTGACCCCGTTTTCCATGAATTCAAGCGGAGCCGTATTTAGGTCAAGCTTCACGCCATCAATTTTGGCGTGCTCCAATTCTATTCTTTCGGCCGGAATGCTCTCCTCGCCACCTCTGTGCATAATTGAGACTTCTTGCGCGCCCGTTCTAATCGCCGTTCTGGCAACATCCATCGCGACATTGCCAGCACCAACAACGACAACCTTCCTACCCAAATCATAAGCCTTTGGAGTTTTAAGGTAATCGATGGCAAAGTGGACATTACCAAGGCTTTCCCCTTTGATACCGAGAGTCTTGGGCCTCCATACACCTGTCCCGATGAAGACAGCATCAAACCCATCCCTAAACATGTCGTCAATCGTTATGGTTTTGCCAATCATGCAGTTCTTTCTGATCTTGACACCCACCTTGACAAGCTTTTCCTCGAACATATCAAGAATACATTTGTCCAGCCTGAAGTCCGGGATGCCGAATCTTAAGACTCCACCAATACTGTCAAAGGCTTCATAAATGGTTACCCCATAGCCCTTCAGGGCCATAATCATGGCCAAAGACAAGCCAGCAGGGCCAGAACCAATAATCGCCAACTTCCTCCCGTTCAATTCGGATTTTCCGAACTCTCTATGTTCTATGTAATAAGTGGAAATGTAGTTTTCGATACCACCAATATTTACCGGTGTGCCCTTCTCGTTAAGAATACAGTGCCCTTCACAATGTTTTTCATGAGGGCAAACCAAAGAGCAAACAATGGAAAGGGGGTTGTTGTCGAATAACATCTCTCCTGCTTCCCTGATATCTCCGCCAAGAAACAGTCTAATCATGTCACCAATTGCAGTATTGACAGGGCAACCCTTTTTGCACAACGGGTCCTTGCAGTCTAAACAGGTTTGCGCGGAACAAATAATGTGTTTCATGACAATCCCCATTCACAGGTAAGTAGTTACTTGTCAGTCGATGTTGCCTGCGGGCATCAACCTTCTTTCTTCCCGTCCCCTAGATTTTCAGTGCTAGCCGGAATACAGAGATTATTGCAAACTGGATTCTTGCAGAAGTTGACTTTAATACCCTCGATTTCAAGTTGATTGCGTGGTTTGCTGGTTCTGTTTTCAGATGAAGACATAAGAAAACCCCATAGCTATATAGGCTATGAGGTTTAGAAGTGTTGTCAATAAGAAATCCAACACATTTGGTAAGCGGCTTACTGAAAAGGGGTGGGGGGTGTTTGGTGTGCCGACAGCAAAGGGTCGTATTTATATTACTGCATTGTTCCGGGGTCCTCAAATTGGCTGAAATGCGAAATCCTTACTAACCCTGACTAATGAAATGGCCACTCGGAACTGATCCAGGTGGCCATATTTTGTCAATTAGGTCTATCGTTACCTGAAAAATCCGTCGGTTGATTAACAAATGCACTTTCCCACACTGCCAAAGATTGATAATCTATAGCAGCTCTACCATAGGAGATTAATACAATGAAAATTTCAATTCTGGTGTGTGCGCTCTTAGGTTCAGTTTTCTGTCTGAATACCTGGGCCGCTGACACATCGACACAAAGCTGGGACAAACGCTTCACCCTGCGTGCTGGAGCCATTGCTTACGATATGACCGGAGAGTTCAGCAACAACAAGAAGGATCAACTTAAAAGAAAGGTCGACATGGACGATCTTGGTCTCGAAGATGACGCAGTGGAGATTACCCTCGGAGCAACTCTCCGTGTCGGCCAACGCTGGCGTCTCCGTTTTGATTATTTCCGCTACAGCGATGAGGCAAACAAGAGAGTCGAGAAAGACTTTGACTTTAATGGTGTGATTATCCCTGTTGGCGGGACCCTTGATTCCAGCCTGGATATAGATCTCTATGTCACCAACCTCAGCTACGACATCTATAGATCTGAAAAGGCATACTTTGGTATCGGTCTCGGTGTTCATGTTGCTGACTTTGATCTGGATGTTTCTGGCGAAGGAACTGTGGGTGGCCTCGAAACCGGCCCCCGCAACGGCGGGACAAGTCTTACCGCTCCACTACCTAATCTTTATGCCGGAGGTATTTACGCTTTTAGAGACGATCTGCTCTTTAATTACGGTGGCGGCTGGATGAGTATGAGCTATGGCGATTATGACGGTGATTTGATTTTTGCCAGAGGTGCTTTGGAGTATTGGCCACATAAGAATATCGGTGTAGGTGCTGGCTATTCCTACATCTCGGTAGATGTAGACTACGAAACCAATAAGAAGAAGGAAACTTACGATGTTGATATGCCAGGGCCGGTCGTCTATCTGGTTGTCGGATTCTGAATCTCCACCTTCCATTTAAAACTCAGTCATTCACGCCCCTCTTCGTCAAGAAGTGGGGCGATTTCTTGTCTAGCCGGCCTCCAACTCACCTTAACTAGCTCCCAAAGCAAGCCTATCAAGGTATCTTATTTATACTCCTGCATTGTATGAAGAGTGTGAATTTGGCTAAAGCGCGAAATTCTCAATACCTCTGCAATATAAGAAAGCCCCCGATCCAAAGATTGAGGGCTTTCGTGTTTTATAAATGGGTGGTCAAGGATGGATGTTTTTTGTCTCGCGACGTGGGTCGGTCAGGTTAAAGAATCGGCGATAAGAGCCGCGATCCAGCGATGGCGATTCGTACGGGTAACGACTTCGATGTCGTTTCCTCAAGTGTAGCCAGGTGGCATTCATCGAAATCGGCTGTCAGCATTTGCGCCACCTGCGTGGCAAACGGGCGGTTGGAAACAAGTACGGAGAGTTCAAAGTTGAGGCGGAAAGAGCGATTATCAAGATTAGCAGTTCCGACCACGGCTAGATCGTCATCTACTAGCATTACTTTCTGATGCAGAAAACCTTTACGGTAGCGAAAGAATTGTACTCCTGCTGTCTGTGCGTCTTTCATATAGGCAAAAGCCGCATACCAGACAGTCCGATTGTCTGGGTTCTCCGGGATCATTACCCGCACATCGACACCGCGAAGCGCGGCGAGTATCAGCGTTTCCAACACCGCTTCGTTCGGCACGAAATAGGGGCTGGTGATCCAGGCTCGGTCTTTAGCCACGTTCAACATCTGTACGAAGAAAAGGCTACATGTCTCCAGTTCGTCCGCAGGGCCTGAAGGCACGATCAAAACGTTGACATCGGAGACCGTGGGTTTTGGTGCCCAGTTCAATTCGGGGATTTCCCCCGTCACCCAAAACCAGTTCTCCAGAAAGGCGGCCTGTAGCCCCATCACCGCAGGGCCAGTCAACTTAAGGTGTGTGTCGCGCCAAGAACCGAAACGTTTACCCCCGCCTAGATATTCATTGCCTACATTGTGCCCGCCAGCAAAGCCGGTTTTGCCATCGACAACTACGATCTTGCGATGGTTGCGAAAATTTAGTTGGAAGCGGTTTCTGAACTTATTTGGGCTGCCAAACGCATAGACTATTGCCCCGGAGGCGGTTAACTCTTGCGGGTAGCTTTGAGGTAAAGCATAGCTGCCGATGGAATCGTAAAGAAAGTAGACCTGTACCCCGGCATGTTGCCTGTCGAGCAATCGCTGCTGCAATT
Source organism: Desulfuromonadales bacterium (assembly GCA_012974435.1). Classification (GTDB taxonomy): domain Bacteria; phylum Desulfobacterota; class Desulfuromonadia; order Desulfuromonadales; family BM103; genus M0040. The sequence continues at coordinate 10,611 of JAAXQF010000409.1, forward strand.
CACGACCCAGCTCGTCATCATGTACGATGAAAAATTCAACCAGCACGTACTCTCGGGCCTGGTCGATCGCAGCGAAGATAGCCTCGAAGGTCGCCCTGCCGTTGACCAGCAAGTCCACAGCGTTGCCTCCGGTGAACATCATGCCTGATAGCTTTTCCATGAACCGGCCATGCGCTGCTCGGCCGGTGAGTTTCTTATGGAAAGGCAGCCACTGTGTTTTCAGGCGCGACGTTGTCTCCTGGATCGAAATTTTATCACACCGCTCAGGATGCTGATAACCCTCGTGCTTGCGCCTGCCGAAAAAAGCATACAATGGCAAAGCCAGGTATGGTGCCGTGACCATAGATAACGCCCAGGCAATTGCACCTTGCGAGGTGCGGGCATTAAGGATGGCATGCACAGCCACGATCACGCCCGTGATCTCAAGGGCCGCGAGAAAGAGGCCAATTAAGGTAAGTTCTTCAAGGGAAAAACTGAACATTGGTCAACAGAATCCTGTAAGGGAAAAACACTGACTTAATTATACCCATATTTCATGGCAAACTTTTGAATGAAAGACTTTACTTGTATTGATTGATTTTCAAGAAGGTTTACGTGACTAGGAACGTGCATGTGCAGAAGAAAATGCGAATTTACTGGATATCCTCTCACATTGATTCACCGTATTTATTCTTTCTGAAGAACCAATTTCTTACTGACCCTGATATGGCTGACAGTTGAGCCAGAAAAATTAAAAAGCTAACAGGTTGTTTCGCTTTGTCGAATTTTGACATACTGCTTGCGGGAAATGAGATTTCAGAAGTCGGCGATGTCAACCTTGTAAAAAGAATGTCTCTGCTATTATAAATGATTTTCTAACCATCTATTGTTTAAACACATATCGATGGCATAATTTGGGTCAGTATAGATTCTCCTTAGATAAGTTTGTGACGGTCTTTTGCTGTAAATTCCATAAGGGATGTTTATATGAAGCGTTTGTTGTTTGGCACCAAAGGATATGAATGGTTTGAACGGTTGATGGTGGCTGCTTTAACTCTGATGGTGTCAATATCGGTTGTGTTGACATTGATTTATGCCGGGCTTGAACTTTACCGTGTCGCAACCGGTGGGTTCCAGAACTTTGGTCATGACCAATTTGTTACCGTTTTCGGAGCATTTATGACAGTCCTTATAGCCCTCGAATTCAATCATACAGTGCTGCCTGAAATTTCCAGTGGTACTCCGGTGGTTAAGGTTCGCGCTGTGATTCTGGTTGCTTTATTGGCCTTGGCTAGAAAACTGGTGCTGGTCGATTATCATCAGGAAGACTATACCTCGCTGATAGGGCTGGCTGTGCTGGTTTTGGCAGCAACTGCTGCTTACTGGGTGGTGCGCATGGATGAGATGGAAACACACGGGAAAGGGCAGTTCACATCAACAGATGATTGAATTTGTCCTTGCTGTTTGAACATCATTAATAAATCAGCTATGCCCCCATGGATTCCTTTTACCTTGGTTGTGCCATATAAATCTTCCTGTATAATTCATACATTCAATGGAGGAAAAAGCCGTGACTCTAAGTAATAACTCAATCTCAACTTTTACACTGCTCATGTTTGTAAGCTTATTGTCTGCCTGTGCCCCCAGCACTTCTGGCTAGGTCTATTCTCGGGATCAGGCCCGCATCTCTCATCAGGTTTTTTTGGGCACTGTGCTAGAGGTGCGAGCTGTTACCATAGAGGGCACACAATCTGGCGCTGGCCTCGTTGCGGGAGGCGTCCTTGGAGGGATTGCCGGGAGCGCTTTCGGGGGAGGGACTGGTCGTAGGCTGGCTACAGTAACTGGCGTTGTCGCTGGGGCAGCGGCCGGGTCTGCTATTGAAAAAAATGCGACAACTGTACAGGGACAAGAGATATCCGTTGAATTGGATAATGGGGAGATTGTTGCAGTAGTTCAAGAGGCTGATATTACCTTTTGGGATGGTGACCGCGTAAGGGTCTTGCGATCGCAGGATGGGACCATGCGTGTCCGCCAGTAGGATAAAAGACTCGTTCACTTTTACGAGGTGTTTATACTGATAACGTGGCCTGCATGAGCGAGGATTTCCATTGCGAAGTTGATGACGAAATCGCCGTCATTTACTTATGCTCAATTGCTCAAACAGGGTCTGGTCTCGAAGGTTGTTGATGATGACAGTCTGAAACAGCAATGCATCGAGACTTACTAAACATATATCCGCCTTCTCGTTAAACAAGCTTCGAGTGGCGATAATGCACGAACGTACTCACAAATCGCACACAAACAAGAAAGGCCACCCAGCATTGATCTAGGTGGCCATCGTTTATTTACAGCATCTTAAAGATGCGTCCCAAATACCCTCCGAGAGACACACGTACCTTTGTGTTCCTGGGGCGTGGGGAACGTCCTCAACCTGGAGATGCGCACCCGGAAGCGAGAGTGCAGTCGAGCGTACGCCACCGCTTCGGGAGCAGGGGTTGCTGGTTCAAATCCAGTCATCCGGACTGGTATTTACGTGAGGTGACCTTCTCGGGGTCGCTCTTTCTTTTTGCCCTCCGGTCCATGTCCGGTCCAGGCGTCAGAATTTCACGTCTATTTGGAACGTCATAGGACCAAGTCAACCCTCTCCGGTCCAGGGCTTTTGCTCCGGGACATCTCCTGGGCACTTCTATACCTTATTTTTTTACATCAAGCATTCCCATATCAAAACAAGGACCTCTTTATGAAAAGGCCCCTGTTGCAACTCAACTTTCGTCATCTATTGATGTTGGAATTGTTGTTTTGCCCCCGATTCCCCTTTTTGGGCTTGCACAATGAATCAGTGGATCATACCGCCATGATTGCCTGGAATGTGTTGCGCTAAATTAACAGCGAGTGTCAATAAGCTCAACGCAAGCAGATTGAACAAAAAAAAGCGCGGGAATCCGGGTGGCGAGACGTGAAGGCCGCCTTTGCTTTCGGCAGCCTCTCTGTAAACCATATAAATGAGACCAAACATGATAATGAAGTTAAGGATCATAAAAGGAGGCATGAACCAAAGCAGATCATCTAACAACATGGCCCCTGTCATCGCCCCCATTATGCCACCCATACTGCCAGCCATGAGGCCTTCGAGAATACCGGCTACACCACTACAGGAGCCGCCTGTAGCGCCAAGTGAAGCAGCTATGACCATAGTTATTAATGCACCAACAAAAAACCCATCGATGGCACCTAGTATGATCCCGACCATCATTCCAGACTGCATTCCCAGCGTCATACCAGTCATCATTCCCAGATGAGGCGACTTGATATCTTTTCCATGTGACTTGAGATGCCAGACGGCGCCAGTGACAAGTACCACAGAAAGGGTAAGATAAAAATCAAGGAGAAATTCTTTAGAAAAAACGATTTCGTTTTGGTAAAACAAGAACATTGCTTCTAAGATTATCAACAAAATGAAGGTTACGACCATGTGATTGAGCAATTTCCACTCGAACAGGTATTTCTTCTTAATGACAACCAAGTCAACATCGAATCTAAATGGCATTGCAGCTTCTCCAACCAACAAGAGGTTCCTATAAACCTTCACAATTAAAAACACTACAAGTTTACACCAGAGTAGAGTGGGGTCAACGGGGTGCGCAGATATCAACCATTCTAATACTTGAGTTCTTCAGGATGACGTAACTCCATAATTTTGTGAATGTAAAGACTTCAGGAGCAGGGGATCGCTGGTTCGTATATCCAGTCATCCCTCAATAGATAAAGCCATCCGCAGTAATGCAGATGGCTTGTAGTCAAAGTCGTATAATCCCCCTAAATTCTTATTCACCAAGCAATTGACACACTCGGTAATACACGCTGATTGAACTGAAACGTCAAAGCTCTGGCTGTCCTAGAAGTTGTTCCAGCACCTCATGAGAGTCAAAATCAGCTTAAACGTGCAATTCCTACATACCCTGCAATTGATACACTTGAAAATTTTCAGAAATCCCCTCACATTGATTTGAAGCATTAAAGTAGGTCGAAAAAGCGAAATTCTTACTAACCCTGACAAATAAAAAATGCCCCGGTTCCTGGAGGGGAAGGCCGGGGCGAAATCTCTGTACATCCAAGAAGGAGGTAACAGAGGATCATATATATATAATGGAGATTATCTGCTTTGTTTGTGATTGTCAATAATCCTGACATATAGGAAAGGCCACCAAGGATCGAACCCTGGTGGCCTTAGTTTTGTGTATTAATGAGCTTCCTGAATACCTCTATCAATAAGGAGCCATTTTTCTTCTCAGAAGTCGTGGTTTCTAGGACAGTTCAGTCTTAACCTAATTGCAAAGGGAGCCAGTCCATAACCCCCGCACTTCAGCTTTGGCACTGTTGACACTGGGCATATTCCTGAATAGGCTCAAGGTCTGGCCGTTCTGGAGACCAATCCCTCTTAACCCCGAGTTCTTTCAATGACATCTCAAGCATGTGAAGCTGATTCATATCTTCGGCTAAGAGGATGACAGCAAAGTTTCCGGTACGCGATAAGTCTTCGCAGTTGAATGGAAAAACGGAATTCAATTTACTGCCGTCGTAAAGGACGGAATCGATCCGTTTGCGCAATTCTATAAAAGTGCAGGGTGCTGTCTTGATTTTGATGAACTTCCAGATGGGAACAGCCCCCAGCAACTCTTCAATGTTATGAACGATGATATTCACATAGGAAGAGCCATTGAAACGGGCATTATTCTCAACCGGGAAGATTCCTTCCTCGGCGGCAATATAATCGAAACCGGTCACTCCGCAATATCCGGACTCGGCCATCTCGGTTACGATTTTCAGTGATGTCTGTTTGACAGCATCAAAAACTTGCGGTGAAGGACCATCCCCCTTCAAACTACCAATATGCACCATTCCTCGCTCACAGACCTGCTCAATCATGCCGATATGGGTGATCCTTCCATCCCGGCCGACAACCCATTGGTCATTCGGGGTGGAGGTGACATTCAAGAACGGTTCTATGAGAATGACCCTTTCACCGCTTAAGGCAATGGTCTGATACAGTTCGGCAAGGTCATCCCCTTTAGTCTTGTATAACGACATGCCCGCCTCACCCAGAGTGCCACGGATGATGACAGTGTCGTGGGAAGAGAGATAGCGTTCAACGAGAATCTTCATCTGCTGGATATTGTTGATATTTTCTGGCTGCATTACAAAGGAAACGCCATCTACAACCGGCACCTTCAGTTTCTGACACAATGTCTTAAAAATCGCCTTGTCGTTATGTTTTAGCGTATCGGCTTCCGTAGCACCGAAAAGATCAGCACCAAGGGCTTTGGCCGCTGCAGCTTCCATTTGCGTCGAAACCCAGGGAACGTAGACAGGTTTTCTGCCCATTTCGCTGATCACCTTTTTGACCGGTTCTGGATTTGCCACAATCAGCTCTGAGAGTGTCGCACCACTGGGCGGCATGTTGTATGCGACGACATGATCTGATCCCAATCTATGGGAGCGCAGCCAGCGGTGATAGTCCTGATCCAGTTCACCACGTAAAACCACCAGATCATCAGCACGTGCTGATGCCAAGGCGCGGTCACATTTTGAAGGGACTGTGGCATCACGGCGTGGAAACTGAGAAAAGTTATCGGCGGCATAAACGACCAGTTCGTCTTTATCGTCTGAAATAGTGGTTCTTAAGGGGTGCAGGTCTGTCACTTAGGACTCCGGTTGAGAATAGATTGATATTGTGGGAACTTTGCGGTTTGTAACTGGTTAACCGGCGGGACAGAGCAATTTCCAGCCATAGACTAGGGTCAGCATCAGGGTGTAGGCGGTGACGACGTAATACCAGCGTCCGGAAAATTTAGGCGTTTTGATCGGGGCGACATTGAGGGCGGATAGAACCATCAGTAATATGTAGAGCGCAGGGCCAAAGACAGCGGGACCGATCAACCCCTCAAAGAGGAAAAAAAAGGCTAGAATGATCACATTGTTGTCAAGCGCCAGGCCCCAGTAGGTTGACTTATCGACTAATCCAAAGACATTAAAGTAACTCAGACGAATCACGCCCGTTGCGGCAATAACAAACGCGCCGGGGAGGCACCATGGGCTGAAATGACAATAGCTGAGCAGGATAACCGCCGGGCAGACACAGAAACTGACAATATCGATCAACGAATCGAGCTGGCCGCCAAACTCTCCTTGCTCTTTGGTGCGACCTTTCATTTTGCGGGCGATAATGCCATCGCTCCAGTCAAAAAAGGTCGCCCAGAGCAAGCCGATCATTGCGGCGGGGAAATTACCGAGAAAAGCGTAATAGATGGCGAGGATTGCGCAAAG